>NZ_JBVTQY010000097.1:0-1166 GCF_055755215.1 Planctobacterium sp. R6 | reverse complement strand
ACTCAAACCTGTCATCCACCCCCTGTCTAACAATACGAAAAACTGAGGCGACAACTATCCTGACACAGGGGGATGAGATGCTCATAGCCAAAAATTTCACATTAGGACAACAGCTGTCTTCAGACAATAATGAATCTAAACATGAACAAAAGAGGTAATTGTGCATGAATAAAATAATTCATCACCAGGCAGAGCAAGACATCTTAAGTTCACTAGGATTATCGGCGTTAATTAGCGATGAGCAACTCTATCAGGAAGTTGATGCATTACATAACATCACTTCAGTATGTAACGGAATGGCATCACAGCATGCAGCTAAAATTTATTCACTTACTCATGGCCAGGATATAGATATTCGAGATTTACTTTCTGAACGAGGAAATAATCAGTTTGTAATTGTTGATGAGCTTACCAATAAAAGAATAGGTATAACGGTTAACAACATAGCCGAAATTCCCCAGCTGGTTAATGTAACAGATTTATCTAAAACTGAGGAAAATGGCGCAAAGGGACTTGTTGAAATGGTGGACAATGAAATAGCGCTCGCACCGCTTGTAGCTATAGATGGTTCGAATGGTTTATTCAACTCAATCCTGAGAACTGAATGGGAATTAAATCGTGAGCGAGATCTGTTGGGAGAATCTAATATTTCGTCAATGATCCGTGTTAGTGAAGATGAATTTAATAAACACGTTGGACAGATATTGACTGAACAGGATCAGCATCTTTTTATGTGGTACCAGGAATATGCTCGTATTTTACCGCAAGAAGGAACGGAACAATTACAAGACGCCTCTCATTTTTTAAACGTTCATGCCGATGTTTATTCCTCATTGAAAATGGAGCAATGGTATCAATGTCTGGGCAGTGATTCGGACCAAGGGATGCACACATTGTTGAGCAATTTTGCAAATTATAGGTTAGAAGAGACGGTTACACATTTTGCTGAAAACCAGACAGAAGGTCACAACAGTGCCGTAGCACTGTTGACGCTGTCAGCGCTTAATAATGAAGGTTATTCTCTTAATTTATCGATAGAACATGAGGAGGAAATACGGCATTTTGCAGATTCCTTTACCAGTACGGTAATCAATGACCCCCTGTGTCAGGATAGTTGTCGCCTCAGTTTTTCGTATTGTTAGACAGGGGGTGGATGACAGGTTTGA
>NZ_JBVTQY010000096.1:0-1176 GCF_055755215.1 Planctobacterium sp. R6 | reverse complement strand
TTGTTGAACCAGTCAACCCAATCTAGGGTGGCAAGTTCAACTTGCTCCAGCCCTTTCCATGGGCCATCTTTGTGGATGACTTCAGTTTTATATAGGCCGTTGATGGTCTCAGCTAAAGCGTTATCATATGAATCACCCACGCTGCCTACAGAAGCATTAAAGCCCGCTTCAGATAACCGTTCCGAGTAGCGAATCGAAACATATTGGCTACCACGATCACTGTGATGAATAACACCTTTGGGTTTTCCTCGTGCCCATAAAGCTTGCTCCAGCGCATCCAGAATTAACTGTGTTTGCATAGACTTCATCACACGCCAGCCGACAATCTTGCGTGAGAACACATCGGTTACAAAGGCGACATAGACAAAGCCAGACCAGGTCGCAACGTAGGTGATATCTGCCACCCACAGCTGATTAGGCCGCTGTGCCGTGAATTCACGATTCACTAAATCCTGTGGTTTAGTTGCACTGTCATCGGGAATGGTTGTAATACAACGACGACCACGGCGTACACCCTTAATCTCCAGCACTTTCATCAGTCGGGCTACAGTGCAACGAGCCACTGTAAAGCCTTCCCGTTTCATCTGTATCCAGACTTTTCTGGCACCATAGCACTGTCTGTTTTCTTGCCAGACTCGCATGATCTCAGGTTTTAATGCTTCATCACGATGATACCGCTGACAGCGTTGCTCTGGCTGAGCCTCCAGCGATTTACAACGGTAATAGGTTGATGGTGCAATTTGCACAACACGACAAATTGGCTCGACACCATACAACGAGCGATATAAATCAATAAATCTGACTATTTCTTCGGTTTGCGGTCGAGCTCCGCCTGAGCAAAAAATGCAGCGGCTTTTTTCAGGATCTCATTCGCCTGTTTCAGCTCTTTGTTCTCTCGTTCAAGCTCTTTGATTTTAGACGCTGCGTCAGAAGTCACACCGGCTCTCTTACCTGAGTCAACTTCCATTTTATTGACCCACGCTCTTAATGTTTCAGGCGTACATCCAATTTTTGATGCAACAGATACCATGGCAGCCCATCGGGAAGGGTGTTCATGTTCTGAGGTTAATACCATGCGAACTGCACGTTCGCGGACTTCTGGGGAATAACTTATTCTTTTGTTCATTGGCTAATTCTCTCAAGATAATTAGCCTCCGACAAACCCGGATTGATTCA
>NZ_JBVTQY010000095.1:0-1205 GCF_055755215.1 Planctobacterium sp. R6 | reverse complement strand
TATATGTACACCTCAACATTTACAAGTTTTTAATTGCTAAATTTTCAAAAAGTCACAGGAATAAACTGCATACGTATATCCGGCCTGTTTTGTGAATCAGAGTCTGATTCTGGCCCAAATGAGAACCGCACCCTTGCCGCTTATCGTCCCTACGGAGTTTTCCTCCGCGTACTTGCCAGCATTCACAAGGGTCGGTTTAACCCGTTACTTCATTTAATTTAGCGTTTACAGACGTGTTAAGTGATTTCTTTGTTTATATTGCTCTGTAATCTGTCTGGTAATAAATCATCGACCAGCATATGCGAGCCATTTTATTTGCTACAGCCACAACTGCTTTGTGCTTACCTCTTCGCTCCATTAATTTTTTAGCCCAAATCGACAGCCTGTCATCTGACGTTTCAACATTTCTTAAAACAGACCATGCACCCTGGACTAATAGTCTTCGTATGTATTCGTTGCCTCGTTTGGTTATTGTTCCCAGTTTTTGTTTACCGCCACTTGAGTGCTCTTGTGGAACTAATCCCAGGTTAGCTGAAAAGTGTCGCCCATTTTTAAAGGCCTTACCGTCACCGATATGAGCGATAAGGGCAGTTGAGACCTTTTCAGCTACACCTTTCACCTGCATTAGCCTTTGTGCAACTTCGCTTTTTTTAGCCTGAATTCTGATTGCCACATCTTGTTGTTTTATACTGGATTCCAGCTCCTGCCACTCGGTGTAAATACCGTGGATTACGGCTCTTGCTTGTGCGGAAAGCCCGTTGTCGCCATCTTCCAGTAGCAATGGTAACTCAGCACGAATTTTCTCTTTGCCCTGAGCGATGACAATTCCATACTCCTGCAGGAAACCTCGTAGTTGATTAATTAATGCTGTTCTTTGCTCGACATATCGTGACCGCAATTTATGAATAAGCATTATATCTGTTTGCTCTATCGTCCTTGGTTTAACGGTGTAAATTCCAGGCCTTCTGGCTGCCTCTGTAATGGCGAAGGCATCATTCCTGTCATTCTTGTTGCCTTTGACAAAAGGTTTTACGTGTTGAGGAGGAATGAGCATGACTGTTTGATGCATCTCAAACTCTCTTCCCCAATAATTGGAGCCACTGCAGGCTTCCATTGCTATGGTTGCATCAGGATAGTTTGCGAGAAACTCAAACAATTTTGTTCGTTTCACTTGCTTATTAAACACTTGCTTCCCAGCCTGATTT
>NZ_JBVTQY010000094.1:0-1260 GCF_055755215.1 Planctobacterium sp. R6 | reverse complement strand
AAGGGCATGATCAAACTTATTGATATAGCATTTGTTCTTAAGATCACATTTTGGCATAAGCTAATAAATTTGCTTTACACAGCGATGTATTCATTCCATCCTGGCCCGGTTTCTTGCTTACAAAGGCCTGGTTATGGAAATCCTTGTTCATCTTCAAAAAGTCTCAGACACTCGTTCTCACATTAATCAGGATTATCCCGTTCTTGAAATGGCTTTCCTTCTGATTGGCTCGCTGGTAAGTGGCAGTAAAACATGGGCTGATATTCATATTTTTGGGGAAACCCGATTGGACTGGCTCAGGCAATACCTGCCGTTTGAACACGGGATCCCTACTCAGCAAAATATCGCCCGCATCGTCAGGACCATGAAGCCTGAATCATTGATGGCAGCTCTGGTTTCATGGATCAACGCCGTCAGGGAAGATAGTCAGTTTCAACATATAGCAATCGATGGTAAAGATGTACGCGGTGTCGCCAAATATAGCGGCTCTACACCACTGAGTATGGTATCTGCTTTTGATGTGGAACAGGGATTAGTTTTATATCACAAAGCCGGACGAGGTAAAGGAAATGAACTGGCTATGGCGAGGGAATTAATTGAGTCTCTGGATATCACCGGAGCAATTCTGACGTTAGATGCTCTTCACTGTCAGGTGGAAACCATCCGTCAGATTAAAGAACAGAAAGGGATTGCTGTAATTCAGTGTAAGAAGAATCAACCAAATCTGCATGCTGCTGTGGATGCGCTGTTTCAGAAGTATTGGGCATTACCCGAGAGCGAGCAGGCCTATTTGAGTGAAAGTGAAACTGGACATGGTCGAAAGGAAACCCGCACTGTTTGGTCAACAGACCTCAGACTCAAAGGGGAATTAAAAGGAAAGTGGTCGGATCTAAAAGCCATTGCAGCAGTAGTGAGGGAACGCTCGGTACACGGAAAAACCAGTCATGAGACTCATTATTATGTCTGTACCGAGCAACTGACTCTTGATGAGTTGATGAAAGCCACACGACGCCATTGGTACATAGAAGCCAGTCATCACGTGTTGGATGTCACGTTCAAAGAGGATGACCAAAGAATGTATGCGGGTGAATCAGCCGTTAATATAGCCTGTTTCAGAAGGCTGGCTCTGAACCTGCTCACCCAACATAAAGATGAGAAAAAAAAGACTAAGCCACAGAAAATGGGCTGGTGTGCCGGAAGCGATACATACCGCCATGAAGTATTGTTTGGAAATAATTAACCAAGTATATTCAAACCCTT
>NZ_JBVTQY010000093.1:0-1317 GCF_055755215.1 Planctobacterium sp. R6 | reverse complement strand
TTAATTAGATGGTCCGCCTCACCTCTAAGCTAGTCTTAGAGTTAGGCAATCAAAGAGGCGAACCATCATGTCTACTATTAAAGTTCTTGGTATCGATTTAGGCAAATCATGTTTCCACGTGATTGGCCGTGACTTCTCTGATAACCAAGTCATCCGTAAAAAGTTTTCCCGCTCTGCATTACTCAATTATCTTTACCAGTTAACGCCATGCATAATCGCTTTTGAAGCGTGTGGTGGTGCACATTGGCTTGGCAGGCAGTGTGAGTCGATGGGACATACAGTCAGACTTATCCCTCCGCAATATGTAAAGCCCTTCGTTAAAAGTAATAAGAATGATTTCATTGATGCAGAGGCAATCTGCGAAGCATCAACAAGACCTAAGATGCGCTTTGTCAGTGTAAAATCAGAAGAGGCTCAGGTCATTTCAGCTATTCATAGAGCAAGGCACGGGTATATCAAGGACCGAACAGCCTGTATGTCGCGTATAGGCTCGTTACTGCTGGAATTCGGTGTGGCGCTTCCAACTGGTCATAGCATTATGAAGCAACTGTTTAACTGGCTTGCGCAGCAGCGGCAGGTATTGCCAAGGTTACTTATGCAAGAGCTTATGGAGCTGCACGAATATTACCTCTTTCTTAATGACAACATCGAGAAACAAGATAAAAAGTTAAAGCAACTGGTTGAAGCCAACCCGATAGGTCAGCTTTTGAAAACCATTCCCGGTATTGGTGACATGACCGCCAGCCTTTGTATTGCGAACATCAGTAGTGCCACGGATTTCACAAGTGGAAGAAATATGGCTGCATGGTTAGGGCTGGTTCCTGCGCAGTACTCGACTGGCGGTAAATCCAGGCTGCTGGGGATAAGCAAGAGGGGTAATAAAGAACTTCGAACCTTATTTATTCATGCAGCCAGGGCGGTCATGTCAAGACCGGATAAGACAGGAAAGATTTATGGTGAGTGGTTGATGAATTTACGCGCCACCAAGCCATTTAATGTTGTGACCGTCGCATTGGCTAATAAGCTTGCCCGAATCGCATGGGCGGTCATGAAGACGAAGCAGGCGTTTAACAGCAACGCGTTAGCACCGGGTTTGCAATGATAAAAGTGATGACGAAAACGGTAGAACCACTGGATTAAAACCTGACACAAAAAATAGCTCACAGAAGCTTCCGGTTTTTTTGAGGATAATCCAGCGCGGATCTCATCGTGGAGCGGGTTGCGAAAGCGCCTAATCAGACTCCGAATACATTAGCGCACAACCAACCCCGTTATTGAAATTTATTGTTGCAATAACGAGGCGGACCATACATTTTT
>NZ_JBVTQY010000091.1:0-1635 GCF_055755215.1 Planctobacterium sp. R6 | reverse complement strand
CGGCGTTTTTCAAGGTAGTTGTCGCCTAAGCCGTTAAGCTGCTTCTTTTTTGCTCTCCGGATTAAGTTCCACAACATCGATCTGATCCCAGTTGCGGGTGTCGCCAGACCACCGGTTAGGATTTGTGCCCTTTGCTTTTGCATATAGATTTGCACGCTTCGCTAGTATCATTTTATCCTCACCATTGTGTCGTTGTTCCGGCGTGACGAATTTGATCCGACTATGACGATGCTCAGTGTTGTACCATTGAACAAACTCTTTAACCCAGATTCTGGCGTCTTCCAGTGTTTTAAAGCCTTCACTTGGCCATCGACGACAGTACTTTAATGTGCGAAACAAGGATTCAGAGTAGGGATTGTCATTACTGACACCCGGGCGACTACGTGAGCCAATGACTCCCATGTCGATCATCTTTGCCTGCATCGTCAGGCTCTTCATCGGGCTGCCGTTGTCAGAGTGCAATATAATATCTTCATTAACACACTTCTCTGACCACAGTGTGCGCTCAAGGAGGCGAGCTGCATACTCACCAGATTCACTGTCATGCACTTCCCACCCAACCACTTTGCGACTGAAGATATCCATAATCATGTAGAGATAGAAAAATCGACCAATTACCGTGGACGGACAATAGGAAATATCCCATGTCCAGACCTCGCAGGGCGCTTTAGCTTTAAACCCGTCTGGCTTTATCATACTCCCTTTAGGTTTCGCCTTGCCTCTGTGTTTCAGCTGATTATTCGCTTTCAGAACCCGGTAAAAGCTGGATTCCGAAGCCAGATAAGTCCCTTCATCAGCCAATATGGGGACTATCTGGCATGGCGATAAACTGGCAAACCGCTCCTGATTACAGGTGTCTAAAATTGCCTCCTGTTCCGCATCAGTCAATTTATTTGCTGGCAGCGGTCTGCTCGCCTCAGGTCTTTTGTCTGCACTTACACCGCCTGCTTCCTGCCATCGTTGCAGTGTGCGAAGAGATAATCCAATTACCTCACAGGCTTTGATTTTTCTGGCTCCAGCCATAACGGCTTCGTCAACCAACGATACATAATATTGCCTATCCGGGAGTGTGGTTAACTGTCCTCGTCTTCCCCCCAGTAGGCATTTAACTTTTTTCTCAGCACCAACAAAGCCGCTGTTTCAGCTAAAGCAGCATCCTTACGTTTGAGTTCCTTCTCCAGCTCCTTAATGCGCTTTTTGTCGCTTTTTCGCTCCTGTGCCTGTTGCTTACGCTGCTGAGCTTCTGTCTGATTACCTGAGATACAGCTCTGTTTCCATTGCTGAATTTGCTCAGGATAAAGACCATGCGCCCTACAATATTGACTTAATTCAACTTCCGACAATGTGGCCGTCTCTAAAACCACTGAAAACTTCTGTTCTGCCGACCAGTCTTTAGGATCATCACTTTTAGTCAAGTTGTAGCCTGCCTCTAAGTATTTATCTCGCCAACTACACAGGGTAGAAAGGTTGATACTTTCTCTCTGTGAAAACTGGCGCAATGATAAACCGCTTTCAACTAACTTGCTAACAACTGCCTTCTTATGCTTCTCTGGATAGTGTTTCACTCAAACCTGTCATCCACCCCCTGTCTAACAATACGAAAAACTGAGGCGACAACTATCCTGACACAGGGGG
>NZ_JBVTQY010000090.1:0-1651 GCF_055755215.1 Planctobacterium sp. R6 | reverse complement strand
ATCGAAGGCCAGGAATTTAGTTCAAAAAAATCCCCACTAATTACTTAGCAGGGATTTGTGTATAAGAGACAGCTGTTTTAGCGCCTTTTTTTATGCTTTTAGCAAGCTTTAGTTCACTGGCTTTTTGATGCGATCCAGCAGCATATCTTCCAGCTCAAAACGCTCTTCCAGTTTTTCTCCCAGCAACGTCAGATTCTTCACAAAATCCTGCATTTCCTGTTCATCGTTTAGCTCGGCATAGCTGTCATTGAAAGACAAAGCGGTATCCGTTGTCGCCTTGATCTTCTCTGTTACCTCGCTGATCCACTGTTCGTTGTCGGCGTTTTGCTCACACTCGTCCAGAATTTTATCGTACAGCTCAAAATGGCCGGTGGAGGCATAATCCATTAATGTTTCACAGAAGGCTTCAATATCTTCGTACCCAGGTAACGCATTGCTCGTTCGCTCAAACGGCGGTAAAGCCGCTAATTTACAGTATTGCACCAGTAAGGTTTTACGCTCTTCCAGCCAGGTATCGATAAGTTTATGGATGCCACCCCATTTTTCTTGCGCTTGTTCAATTCGGGTTAACATGATTTATACCTTCTGAGTTATGATAGATGCCTTGTCAGAGACAATAGAATTTCCAACTAACGCACCCATTTGATTCTGATTTCAGTATAACAAAAACTTCAGCCACCAAAAGTGTTGTTTGTCTACCTGCTGATAACATTTCCCGGTGCGGGGTGGCAACAGACAGGAGCAGTGCAGTTTGATTCAACAAAATCCGGTATTTCACGACGTGGCAGACGCCTGGTGGATTGTGGTGAGCAAAGAGAATATTTTGCAGTATTCAGAGCAGCCAGGGTTGATCCGGGGCAGTTGGCAAACTTTGACCGAGTTTCACGCCTGGCAGGACGATGTTATTCAGGTGGGTGAAGTGGATTCTTTGCCCTGTTACATGCTGGATCTGGAATCACAGTTTGTAGCAACAGATGAATTAGACAGCCTCAGTCTGCGCGCCATGTTGATGCAGTTACCGGGTGAATTGTTTTCTGTGGTATCCAGGGCCTGGCAGGTAGCGTTGTTTCTGCGTACCCACCGTTTTTGTGGTTGCTGCGGCAACAAGATGAGTCGGGTAGACTGGGAATTGGCAACCCAGTGTCACACTTGTCATCACCGTTGTTATCCACGCATTTCGCCTTGTATTATTGTGGCCATACGCAAAGGCAATCAAATATTACTGGCCAAAGGCGCCCATCATAAAAACGATATGTATTCTACACTGGCGGGTTTTGTAGAAAGTGGTGAAACACTGGAGCAGGCGGTACACCGTGAAGTGTTTGAAGAAGTGGGGGTTAAGGTGAAGAATCTGGAGTACTTTGCCAGTCAGCCCTGGCCATTCCCGCATTCGTTAATGTGTGGGTTTTTAGCTGAGTATGACTCGGGTGATATTAATGTCGACGGGGAAGAAATTATCGCCGCACAGTTTTACGATTTCGATGCACTGCCCAATATTCCACCCAAATTTTCTATAGCTGGTCGGCTGATCTCAGCCACAGAAAAGAAAATCAGAAACGGGTAATTTGGGGTAACTAATTAACCTGAGCTGCGCATAAGAACAAATGAACTAAATGCCCTTGAGGTGATCGGATCTTTCGACCAAAAAAGA
>NZ_JBVTQY010000089.1:0-2007 GCF_055755215.1 Planctobacterium sp. R6 | reverse complement strand
GAATCTGAGCGCAAACTAATCTGACGAGACACCTAACCAAAAACTGGTATTCGTCAGATCAGATGCCGACTTCTACAGCTAACCGATAAGCCGCCGCTCTTGTCATGGATAATCCATCGTGGACAATCATTCATCTGATTGTCCAAAATAAAAAGCCCTGAAAAGAAATCAGGGCTTTCTGAAGTTGGGGAGCTAACCGGTAAGCCGGGTTCTGTCGTGGACAATCATTCATCTAGGCCTGCAATTGCTCACAGGCTCAAGCAATCTACCCGGTTCCAACGCGGGTCGCGCCATAAGGAACCCTATTTGATTTTGCTCCGGATGGAGTTTACCTCGCCACACACTGTTACCAGTGGTGCGGTGCGCTCTTACCGCACCCTTTCACCCTTACCCCATTGCTGAGGCGGTCTTCTCTCTGCTGCACTTGTCGTCGGCTCACGCCGCCCAGAAGTTATCTGGCATCCTACCCTATGGAGCCCGGACTTTCCTCCCCCTGCAAGCAAGCGGCGATTGTCTGGTCAGCTCGCCCGCTATTCTACGTTGTTCAGGGAATTTCACAATCATTAAATATTTAGTGTTTGTTTTGCGCTAACTGGCGCAAAGTGATAAAACTAATCTAAACTGAAATGTAAAAAATGACTAACGAGCACAAATGAGCAAGGGTCCACAGGGTGACGCTTCCCACACCCGATTACTGAAAGATCTCCTGAAACGAATTTATAGTGTATCCCCGGTTAAAGATTCTTTATTTGAAATTGCCGCTGATTACTTTTCTCAGGCACCAGAAAATGAAAAGCGTCTTGCATTCGCTAAATCTCAAATCGATGATGTTGATGAATCTATCGATATGACTTCCGATGCGGAAAAGCTTAAGAAACTCAATGCCAGAAAAGACACCCTGGAAATCAACTACAAAGCCATAGAGCGCGAGCTGGAAGAAAAAAGACTGGCCCGTCTGGAAAAGGTCATCAAAATCACCACCGACCTGATGTCAACCTTGCAGGGCAAAAGCCTTGAGGATTTCAACAGCAATGTTGCACGGGCGCTAGGTACCTTACAACTATTGTCGCCCACGCAAGGTCGCGATGTAGCCAAACAAAATCAAAAAACCAAACACCTTTACAAGGCGATATTGTCCGTTCGCCTGGTGCATCATTTACTGCATGAAGAAAAAATAAAAGACGAATACCTGTGTGCCAAATTTCAGGAAAACATCGACTACATGGCAGAGGCCGATGAACAATCAGAGGAAACCTCTCCCTATCGCACTGATGTTGAAATTCCGTTGATTATTGCCTGCTTATGTCAGGATATTGGTCAGGTTCACCCAGATGCGGATCTGATACTGCGCGGCGAAGACGGTGATCTCGATGAGTTTCGCATGCTGGAAAAAGAAGAGCGCAATAACCTGCTAAAAATAAACTATACCCAATCTCTTAAGTTTGTCACTCAGGGTTTAGGAATGCAGAAGTACGCTGGAAACAGCAAAGAGGAACGCGCCGCATTTAACGACAACGAAAAACGCAAACTCCTGTTCATCAGGAACCTGTTAAAAGGCGCTATTAACCCCGGTGACGGCATTGGCAACCTGTTAAAGGTGCCACAGGTTTATTGCTCTGTAGTGCTGTCAACCAAAGACAATTACAGCTACGAATCTCTGCCCCGCGTTAACGCGGTCATGGAGAGGGGAGCCGAACTCGGCGCCTATAACAAAGCCGTCAGCGATGCCCTGATAGAAATGTTGGGAATCTTCCCACAGGGATTTGGTATTGCCTATATCCCCAAAGATTCCGATGGTTTTGATTTGGACAGGTACGAATATGCCGTGGTTAACTCTTTGTTCCCAAAACAATCTGACGTACCAATTTGTCGCGTTGCCACAAGAGGACTGCAGTTTAATGCGTTTGCACTGAACCACGTCATTGGTAAAACCCCCCTGTGTCAGGATAGTTGTCGCCTCAGTTTTTCGTATTGTTAGACAGGGGGTGGATGACAGGTTTGAGTGAA
>NZ_JBVTQY010000088.1:0-2515 GCF_055755215.1 Planctobacterium sp. R6 | reverse complement strand
TTCACTCAAACCTGTCATCCACCCCCTGTCTAACAATACGAAAAACTGAGGCGACAACTATCCTGACACAGGGGGACTATGACCTTAGCAATATGTTGTCCGGTTTCATCCCAGATAATTCGGACATTGTGAACTTTTATTAAGTCTTCTGTTCGGAATGTCAGTTCTCCTCCGTTTTGCAAAGCCAGAAGTCCTATATATTGGACCATACTAAATCCGATACTGTTAAAGGCCTGCTCTCCTTCCATGTACCATGATGACTGTGCCCCTTTAAAATTTATCAGAGGGTGGCTGATTTTATCTTTCATAGTGTTCTTAGTCTGTTATAGTTTCAAGAACTATGAGGCTAACACAGTTTAATTGGAAGTGGGTAAAATTCAGACCTTTTACAAATACCTGTATCTTAGCAAGCCATGAATTTCAGGAAATTACTCTTTGTATATACTGGAATTAACTCTTTAGTGGTGTTACCGAAACGCCTTGTTTATCGCAACTACCCGGTGTATGCTTATTTCTAATTTATTTCGATATTTCTCACAATTTATCGTATCGGAATGAATTAGACACACTACCCCTGCCGAAAGGCAGGGGGTTATAACTCCTAATTTTATTTACATCACCAGCCATCTTGCTTGCATTGAAATTGTGAGTAATTCTGAAGAAGTTTCTGGATTGTAATCCAGAAAACAAGCGAGCCATTGCATTTCAAAAGTTCTATTTGGTATCTCATTGCGATGAATCATTTCATCGATGTAACTGATGTCTTCCCTCAAGTAAGTGTTATGTAACTCACGAAGGGAGCCCGTTATCTTGGGTGATAATATGCACTGTCTGTTGTATTCACATCTTAAAATTCTGAATTGCATATTGTAGATAGGCAGAGAAGCTGTACGCCTGTTGATGATATTGTTAAGTCGATAAATTATGTTGTCGTCAGGCCGGGCTTCCTCAGCAAGGGAGCTGAACAGTTTATATCGCAACAGTGAAAGGTTAGCGAGCATTTGCATTTGTGGTGAGGTGCAAAGTAACCTTAGACTTGGTAAATGTTCTGCGAGTTCTTTGAGCTCGTGAATTGCTCTAAAACGTCTCTCTTGTCTGTCAGGGACATGAATATCCGATTCCGATTCATAGATTGTTTTAGACATTTTTAGTGTTAAAAAGTGCAGGAAATCGTTTACTTTAATTTCACTTGTTGGATAAGTTGCGCTGTTGTTAGAGTTTTGGCTTGATGGGGTGTCAAGGATTTTGGAGTAGCGTTCGATGATGCTTGTGATTTCATTGTCATATTCATGAAAATAGTATCGTAGTGATTCTCTGGAAGATGGGTGTCCCTCTCTAACACTGGGATGGTCCAGTGTATGTAAACGCAATAAAGCTGAAAAGTGTTCTCGTAGCAAGAAACTTTGAGGTAATGTTTGCGCGTAATTAAATTCCCTTTGTAACATAAATGGATCGTCAAGAATTTTAATGGCCTCGTCATAATCAGATCTGGTTATGCTGTTTCTCAACATGTACGACTGTACCCGCAACACTTTTTTAAAGTGTGAATTGGAGTAAGGTGACTGCTTATTTTCACTATTACTATCTATATCGGAAATGTCGGCATAGTATTCTTGAGGCTTTTTTAACTTTATTTTGTCAAGAATGAAGTGACACCAAACCATTGTTAGTCTTGTATTTCCTCTCAACATATAATGTTTTAGCTTCACAAGTGTTAATCTGCCAATTGGCTTTCCATCAATTGGAGGGGCGAATTGCATATAGGGGCTGTTTTCAGTGAATTCATTCCATTTTGCTTTCAGGCGGCGGTGTGTATCTGCAAACAGTAGAGGGATTTGTCCTTTGGCGGTTTGGTTTAGGTGTCTTACGGAGCGCCTCGCTGATAATACATGGGATACAAGGTCTAGTTGGTTTAAGTGGAGACTTGAGATCAGCAGACTTTCAAATAATGTGGTCATAGTGTAAGGATTATGACTACTGCAAAATGCCGCGATTACCGATATTGGAGGAGTGCTGAAAGTAGCATCTGAAGATTCGTTGGTCACTTCATGAATAAAACCATTTTCCCGCAACAGCAAAAAACGTTTCGCGATTGCATTTTTTACTTCAAAGCCATTATCGATGTATTTGCTTAGAGCAAAATTAGTGCCCTGGTCCAATATTTTGTAAAAAACAACATAGGCGATATTTATTAAACGCAGGTTGTGATATTCCAGGGATTGTTCAGGTGGCCGCAAATTGCTGATAGTGATATCAGTTAACTTCAATGAAAAGAAGTTCATAAATAGATCTTCTAACACAATACTTTGATCAGGTGGGTTATTTAGTATGTCTTTACCTTCATAAGGAGGAAGTTGATTTACGCCGAGCTTTGGGTCAGCAATGATTAACAACATATCAATAAAGGTCGTAGCCCGAAGGAGTAACTCTTGATTAGGTACCCCCTGTGTCAGGATAGTTGTCGCCTCAGTTTTTCGTATTGTTAGACAGGGGGTGGATGACAGGTTTGAGTGAA
>NZ_JBVTQY010000087.1:0-2929 GCF_055755215.1 Planctobacterium sp. R6 | reverse complement strand
ATGGCAACATTGAGTGATACAGGGGTTGTATGATTAAGTGACTAAGCGTATACGGTGGATGCCTTGGCAGTCAGAGGCGATGAAGGACGTGTAAATCTGCGAAAAGCGTAGGTAAGGTGATAAAACCCGTTATAACCTACGATGTCCGAATGGGGAAACCCGGCCTTAGGGTCATCTGTAACTGAATTCATAGGTTGCAGAAGCAAACGAGGGGAACTGAAACATCTAAGTACCCTCAGGAAAAGAAATCAATTGAGATTGCCTTAGTAGCGGCGAGCGAACGGGTAACAGCCGATGATTTATGTTGTAGTGGAATCTTCTGGGAAGTTGAGCGATACAGGGTGATAGCCCCGTACACGAAGCAGCATGAATCACATATTAAGTAGGACGGGACACGTGTTATCTTGTCTGAAGATGGGGGGACCATCCTCCAAGGCTAAATACTCCTGACTGACCGATAGTGAACCAGTACCGTGAGGGAAAGGCGAAAAGAACCCCGGCGAGGGGAGTGAAACAGAACCTGAAACCGTATACGTACAAGCAGTGGGAGCAGACTTGTTCTGTGACTGCGTACCTTTTGTATAATGGGTCAGCGACTTATATTTTGTAGCGAGGTTAACCGCATAGGGGAGCCGTAGCGAAAGCGAGTCTTAACTGGGCGCTTAGTTGCAAGGTATAGACCCGAAACCCGGTGATCTAGCCATGGGCAGGTTGAAGGTTGAGTAACATCAACTGGAGGACCGAACCCACTAACGTTGAAAAGTTAGGGGATGACCTGTGGCTGGGGGTGAAAGGCCAATCAAACCGGGAGATAGCTGGTTCTCCCCGAAAGCTATTTAGGTAGCGCCTCGGACGAATACCATTGGGGGTAGAGCACTGTTTGGGCTAGGGGGTCATCCCGACTTACCAACCCCATGCAAACTCCGAATACCAATGAGTACTATCCGGGAGACACACGGCGGGTGCTAACGTCCGTCGTGGAGAGGGAAACAACCCAGACCGCCAGCTAAGGTCCCCAAATATTGCTAAGTGGGAAACGATGTGGGAAGGCTAAGACAGCTAGGAGGTTGGCTTAGAAGCAGCCACCCTTTAAAGAAAGCGTAATAGCTCACTAGTCGAGTCGGCCTGCGCGGAAGATGTAACGGGGCTAAGCAATATACCGAAGCTGCGGCAGCACGTAAGTGCTGGGTAGGGGAGCGTTGTGTAAGTGGACGAAGGTGGCTTGAGAAGGCTGCTGGACATATCACAAGTGCGAATGCTGACATGAGTAACGATAATGGGGGTGAAAAACCCCCACGCCGGAAGACCAAGGTTTCCTGTCCCATGCTAATCAGGGCAGGGTAAGTCGGCCCCTAAGGCGAGGCAGAAATGCGTAGTCGATGGGAAACGGGTTAATATTCCCGTACTTTTATATACAGTGATGGGGTGACGGAGAAGGCTAAACTGGCATGGCGTTGGTTGTCCATGTGAAAGTGAGTAGGCTGAGAACTTTGGCAAATCCGGGTTCTTAAGGCTGAGACACGAGACGAGTGACTACGGTCACGAAGCAGTTGATGCCCGGCTTCCAGGAAAACCCTCTAAACGTATGTATATAAGAACCGTACCCCAAACCGACACAGGTGGTCAGGTAGAGAATACTAAGGCGCTTGAGAGAACTCGGGTGAAGGAACTCGGCAAAATAGTACCGTAACTTCGGGAGAAGGTACGCCTCTGGTTGTGATGAGACTTGCTCTCTAAGCGACCGGAGGCCGCAGTGACCAGATGGCTGGGACTGTTTATTAAAAACACAGCACTGTGCTAACACGAAAGTGGACGTATACGGTGTGACACCTGCCCGGTGCCGGAAGGTTAATTGATGGGGTTAGCGTAAGCGAAGCTCTTGATCGAAGCCCCGGTAAACGGCGGCCGTAACTATAACGGTCCTAAGGTAGCGAAATTCCTTGTCGGGTAAGTTCCGACCTGCACGAATGGTGTAACCATGGCCATGCTGTCTCCACCCGAGACTCAGTGAAATTGAAATCGCAGTGAAGATGCTGTGTACCCGCACCTAGACGGAAAGACCCCGTGAACCTTTACTACAGCTTGGCACTGAACATTGACCCTACATGTGTAGGATAGGTGGGAGGCTTTGAAGCGTTGTCGCCAGATAGCGTGGAGCCATCCTTGAAATACCACCCTTGTATGTTTGATGTTCTAACACTGACCCGTTATCCGGGTCGTGGACAGTGTCTGGTGGGTAGTTTGACTGGGGCGGTCTCCTCCCAAATAGTAACGGAGGAGCACGAAGGTTAGCTAATCACGGTCGGACATCGTGAGGTTAGTGCAATGGCATAAGCTGGCTTAACTGCGAGACAGACACGTCGAGCAGATACGAAAGTAGGTCATAGTGATCCGGTGGTTCTGAATGGAAGGGCCATCGCTCAACGGATAAAAGGTACTCCGGGGATAACAGGCTGATACCGCCCAAGAGTTCATATCGACGGCGGTGTTTGGCACCTCGATGTCGGCTCATCACATCCTGGGGCTGAAGTCGGTCCCAAGGGTATGGCTGTTCGCCATTTAAAGTGGTACGCGAGCTGGGTTTAGAACGTCGTGAGACAGTTCGGTCCCTATCTGGTGTGGGCGTTGGATGATTGAGGGGAGCTGCTCCTAGTACGAGAGGACCGGAGTGGACGAACCGCTGGTGTTCGGGTTGTGATGCCAATCGCATTGCCCGGTAGCCAAGTTCGGAACGGATAACCGCTGAAAGCATCTAAGCGGGAAGCCGGCCCCAAGATGAGTCATCCCTGACAGTTTAACTGTCCTGAAGGGTTGTCTAAGACTAAGACGTTGATAGGCAGGGTGTGGAAGCGTTGTAAGGCGTTAAGCTAACCTGTACTAATTGCCCGTGAGGCTTAATCATACAACACCCGGTATTATTTGGTGTTGT
>NZ_JBVTQY010000086.1:0-3001 GCF_055755215.1 Planctobacterium sp. R6 | reverse complement strand
GTCTGCGCTTCGCAATCCGTGAAGGTGGTCGTACAGTAGGTGCTGGTGTTGTAGCTAAAATCATCGACTAATATCGATGGTTAACACCACACGTTAAAGAAGGTCGCGCAAGCGGCCTTTTTTGTATCTGTAGGTCGAGATGTATCTCGACAACGATATGTAAATCAACACGTTATGCCCAATTGAACATATTTTGTCGGTGTGCCGACGGCACCTTAAGGGGGGCGGCTGCGCCCCCCTTAAGAATCCCCCGCAGCCCTTGGCCGCGCAACAGCATAAACTTCGCCATCAGAACAACGACGACCATCAATGACAGCACATCCCTGTGCTGGCATTGATTGAGGTATCTTCCCTGATACCCCTCATCGTTGTTTCTTCTGATGTCTTAGTTTATTGCGCGTCAAAGGGGAAAAATTTAGAGGTTTTAAATTTGATGTAGAGATTAAATCGCTCAATTTTGCTTTTTACTTTTAGGCTTACACTTTTTAGTTTTTAACCATTCTGGGTCAACATCAATTTTCGCTAAAGCAGTTTTAAAATCTAGGGCCCGTAAAGTCTTTAGCGAATTTTTTAGCGTTACTTTGGAAAAGAAAGGAAGTTCTGCAGGAAGAGATTTTTTCGTTGCAATAGCATATACAATCTTGTAGTTGCTGGGGGAAGGTCTTAAATGAGGTGCTTCCAATTGAATCGATGTGGGTAATTTAGGATTTAACTTTTCTCTATATTCCTGATCTTTTATAAAAGCTTCGGCGGCGACAAAACCTTGTGAAAATAGGTGACTTAGGGTGCTTGAACTCCGGTATAGTTTTACATGAATGAATTCTTTTCCATCTTTTATTAAATCACAATGTTCTAACTTGTCGTACACCCCCCCAATTTGAATGTTTTTTTTATCCATTAAACAAAACTCTTGATGACTAGATTTAACAAATTTATTGTAATCTGCCTCATCATCATGTGCATAGATTGGAAATTGGAACGGATGAATCTCAATATCACTTAAATAACTATCTACCGAGGATACAAAATCACTATTGACCTTGTACCATATTCCGTTTCTTAAAATGTAGGTATTATTGTCGTATTCGATCTCTGCATACAGGCAGCGGTAGACGGACCAAGATTTAATGGAACGATATTCACTGTCATTGATGTGAATAACGTTGTTTTTCATATTGAGTACACAAGGCAATTCATTCCCTAAGTAATCTATGTAATCCTCCAACGATAAGACGCTATACCTTGGTGTTCTGGCATACATATCGAAGGAATATCCAATCTGTCCCTCCCAATCTACTATTTCAGGTTCACCTAACCAAAACTTATCTAACTCATTTTTCGAGAAGTAATCATCAAGTTCAATGTCTAAAATTTCTATCTCATCAAGGTCTCTTACTCTGTTTATATTTTCGACCCATGAGAATTTATCAGGTAGGTTTGTACGATATCTAGAAAGAGACTCGGATAGTATTTTGGGAATATTTTTTAGGTCTGTTTCCACCGCTATAGTTAGAGAATCCCTGCCTGTTACATGACTTCCAAATTCCTTCACCAGTGAAGATCCTGTTACTGCATATAACATCTCTGTTTCTGAGTCGAGATGTAAATTAAAGATATCGACATCACGTGTGCTTTGTGTTCTTGAGTTGAGCGGGTTATGGTCATAACTTGCTTTGTCTAAACTTCTTAATTTGTCAGGGTCCACAGAGTTTAATGTTACTTTAAGTCCAAAGTCCCGTTCTATTGATTCAGGTTTAATCATATGAAATCCAGTACCAAAAGACAAAATGAATGTAGCTTCATTAAACTTTACTATCAAAACTGCACCAACACTTGAAGATATTCCAAACTCTGAACTTTTGACATGCTCTTCTGACGTGAATAGTTTCGTCCAAATTGGAGGTGATTGAGGAGGGGGAGTTTTTATGTATAGAGAAGAAGTTTCACAATCTGGTAAATTGATTTGAATTTCCGTTTTTGTATTCTCTAGTTTTATTATGTCTGCGTCTGGTTTACTGCTATCTCTTGCAAGGTAAATAGACAACTTCTCCTTTCTAGGCTTCTTATTGCTAGTCATATTTTAGGTTCTCTTCTAATTCTGTATGGGTACTAGAAAATCAAGAATTACAGAGCTCATAATTATTTAATATCTATATAACTTGTTCTTGATTGAAAGTTCATCGCACACACACGTATTTACCTCTTTTGCCCTCACCATCTTCAATCCCGCCCCTTCACAAGCCTTGTCCAAAAACAAATCTCGTTTGTGAGCTTTACCTCGTTTGTGGGTTTTATCGTCCAGTTCGATTGCACATTTCACTTCCAAGGATTCGGGATCGCAGAGGACAAAATCGAAGTGCTTCATGGCGATGCGGTTAAAAGCGATTTGCCAGTGAGAACGGTTAAGTCCTTTTTCTGGCCTTAGCACATCAGCGACTCTGACTTTGCCAAAGATGAGATATTCGTCACCTACACTGGCTTTCAGGTTTTTGTAAAACTCAACTTCTGCTGGGGTAAACAGGTGCTCAGTTTGACGGTAATTGAATTGAGGCTTCGCTTTACGGGATATAACTTTGAGCAGCCCCACCACCGCGAACAATACAAATAGACTTAAAAATAGTGGTGTTAATTGGTTTAGCGCTTCCATGGCGTGGGATCAAAAAATACACATTAAGTCTACCATGCCACACTTTTTCAAAAGTGAAAAGAAAAAAACATTTAGAGGTTAATTAGTGCCTATTGATGCTTTAGGGGGGTTAGGGTGTTGTCACACGGTGAGCTTTACATCCGATATCCCATCTCTAAATGACCACACTGTCTTTCATTGTCTCTTAGCCAGCAAATCCACAGTCGTTCTGCTTCGGAAGATAGCATCAAGCGGAAGCCATCGAAGGTGTTTTGATTGATATTCACGGTTTCGTAGGATTGAATCAATCCGGGTTTGTCGGAGGCTAATTATCTTGAGAGAATTAGCCAATGAACAAAAGAATAAGTTATTCCC
>NZ_JBVTQY010000085.1:0-3915 GCF_055755215.1 Planctobacterium sp. R6 | reverse complement strand
ATAACTAAGAATTATGCAAAGGTTGTGTTGGGTTGGTCCGAGGTATAGTGACGTTGCGTCCATCAATCACTTGTTTGACTTTTTTATTGTTATTCACGGCGAAAAAAATAATAAAAAAGTATTATCTTTAAATTCTGATGGCTGTCAGATAAATATCAATAGCCCTAAGAATTATCATAAGGTTGGTCAGTATTATCACGAACAGATGAAAAGTGTTTTGGAGCAAGAGCCTTCAATCAAATTTATGTTTTATGGGAAAATAACTGAGAAGATATTTAACGATTTTTCTCATTCCATTTCTTATTTTAATCCATTAATACTATCTAGACGCTTATCTGACAAATTGGAAAGCAGACTCATTTTATCTGAGTTTGTTGACGTCTTACCCGTCAGCTTAATGCTGGCAAGTGATTGCATGTTGGAAACATTAGTATCTCGATTTCCGGATCACAAAAGTTTTGTTGCACAAAAGAGATTCGGAGCAGGGGGAGCGGGTAGTTATATAATAGATCACAACAACACTAAATTAAGTGGCTCGAGTGAGTTTGAATCTCTAGTTGTATCTCCTAAGCGCGTAAATAGTTTTTCCGTAAATCAACATATAGTTATCGGATCAACAACCATCCTTTACCCTCCATCTATACAAATCATAAGAGAAAAATGTAATGAATTTTTCTATGGAGGCTGTGACTACAATTTATTTGAATCTCTAGATGATCCAATTAAGCGGAAAATTTATGAATTCAGTGAGCGAATTTCCAATTGGCTCATTAAAATTGGATACAAGGGCGTTATTGGTGTTGACTATTTAGTATCCGAGAATGAGTCATTGGAGTTTGTGGAGCTGAATACCAGATTCCAGTCTTCAACCCTTATTCTTAATGAAATCTTGGCTAGCAATAGGTTGCCTAGTGTTCAAGAAGCTCACATAAGTGCATTTTCCAAAAGTTTCTTAAATATAGATACATCTAAACTATCCATCCCAAAAGGAAGCAACTTTTACACTCCACTAGCCGAGGAGTGCAGCAATGTGGATTTTCTGATTAGGGAAAAAAAGCTGATAACACCTGATTTGCGCAATAGTTATCACAACTCTGGAAACATTGAGGTAACTTGTATATCTGACGGACTGTGGCCAACATCTAAAATAGAAAGTAGCTGTCAGCCCAAAAAGTATCGATTCAGTGAAAAAATAGGAGCAATTGATGCTGAAGGGAAACTACAAATAAAACCAGCACTGGTTCATTGTCAGTCGAAGGTTTTTCAAGACAGCTTCACTCCAGCTACAATTGAAGAACAGGCTAGATTGAAGTTTGAACTATTCAGCCTTGGTTTACAGATCAGTTTCAAGGCAAAGGCCACACTGTATTCCAGTCGAGATAAGCTAACTATAAGAGATGGAATTGCGGGAGGCATTGAATTGCTAATCGCAAACTCCATACATATAAATGTTCCGATAAAAGAGTCATTTTCACTGATAAGTCCCTTCTCTCTAGAATTTGAAGACCTCTATTATCTGTCTTATTTTGGTAGGAAAATAGTAAATGTAGAGGTTGTGGATTTACCAAAGCTAGTGGGTGAAAAGACTAGAAGTGGAAAGTTAATGGAATCCATAGGGCAGGTGTTTACAGACCGCCTTAGCATAAATCCATTCCGAGGTTGCCGATATAATTTGGCCAACAAAAAAGGATGTAAATTTTGTGCTGTAGCATTCGGCCCAATGTCCAAAAAAACAGACATCGAAGATATTAAAGATGTAGTCAAATTCGTAATTAGTAATCAAAAAGATTCTACAAAGCACATATTAATTAGCGGAGGAAGCCCGTTGCCAAAACAATGGCATTACTATGTCCAGGTAGTGACTGAAATACGTAAACTGACTGATTTACCGATTTATATCATGATAGAACCACCTGAATCCCTTTCTAATCTGGACCTATTACTCGAGGCAGGTGTTAACGAAATCGGAATTAACATGGAAATCTGGGACGATAAGATTTCAAAGGCGATAATGCCCGGCAAAGGAAAAGTATCCAGAACCCAATATTTGGAAACTCTAAAGTATGCAACCAAACTGTGGGGAAAAAGCGGAAATGTTAGAAGTCTCCTGATAGTAGGTCTAGAACCAGCTCAAAATACTTTGACTGCAGTAGAAGCGATATCCAAATTGGGGGTTATGCCAATCTTGTCTCCGTTTCGTGCTGTTACTAAAACGGCTCTGGAAGAATTACCCACTCCGTCAGCTGAAACAATGTATGAGTTATGGGATAAAGCTACAAAAATTAGTAGGCAGAATAATCAAATCATTGGTCCAAGCTGTATAGCTTGTCAAAATAATACGATTACCATGCCTTGGGGAGATGAATATAAGTATTACTGATTATGTTTTTTTAAATTGATTGTACTGTGTTCGTACTGTTTTCTTTGAAATTTAAACAAGTATCTGTGCCGTTATTTAGGTAAAGATCCGTAACTGAAACTTGCTTCTGAAACCGAACACCACATTCAATAACATCTTTTTCCTGCTCTTCACTGAACCCTAGATCAGTAAGATTTTTAAATGTCCCTGTGAGTTGAAATGCTATAGCTACAATAGAGGTAATTAAAACAAGTTTATTCGAACTTTTTTTGCTCTCACTTCCTTGATTTGGTTCATTTACATTTATTGTGATAGTCAGGTTTTCTATCTTTACTTTCTGAGGTGAGTTTTTGCTGATATTTATATCGTCAAAATTTATTTTAATATTAAGTTTATCTTCAATATTAGAGAAAAACCCGGTAATCATTGATGTAAGCTTAACATGGGATATTTTTTCGTTAGTTGCTTTGCATGTGAGTGTGAAGTCTAAGCTATATCATTTTCCTTCTCTGAGTAATAACTTTCTAATATCTCCCTCGTGAAGGCACCAATTGTTTTTTTGATATTCATTTCCGTTTAAGCTTGCTTTTTGCATTAATAAATATAACTCACTCATTTCACTTTGCGAGTATTGTTGAGAGTTAACTAATAGCTTGGATAAGTATTTTAGCTCTCGAACATTTAAGTATAATATATTATTTTTAAGCGCATCATTAATGTACTCTGAAAATTCTTGATGCTCAGAAAGTAGTAGCAAGTTTGCACAAGGGAAATAATTAAATCTATCTTGGTAATATTTCACCAATGATGGTATTAGTTCTAGTAATTCTTCCCAAGCAATTATTCCCTTTCCGGGGGCGCTAATTTTTACTTTCCCTGCCCGAATATCATTAGGCTTTATTCCAAATACATAGGGGAATTGCCAGAATGGAAGTGTCACTTCATTCATAATAGCATTCGAAAAGTCGCAATATTCAACATTTACACTTGATAGATCAATGTTTAATAAAGTCGCACCATTAAAACTTGCACCCTCGAATGTACATGAGCTTATGGTTAAGTCGTCAATGATTGCATTGGAAAAATCAGCGTTTGTGAAAGAACATCCTTTTACGTTTGCGCGACTTAAGTGAATGCCTCTGAATGTCGCCCCGTAAAATCCTGAGCTAAACAATCCTGTAGGCGTGGTTTTGTCGGTAGCAGTAAACTTACAATTACTAAAGTTGGCATACTGCATGTTAGTGTCATCAAAGTTACAAGACATAAACTCTGAACCTGACCAATCTGAACCATTACCTGCAGCGTAGGTAAAATCGCACTGGTCGAATTTACAATTAAGAGCCTTTGCTCTTTTTAAAGAGAAGTTGTTAAATTTCTCTTCTTTGAAGTGGCTACCCACGGCCGGACTCCAATCATTCTTTACATTAACTAAAAATGGCGTGAGATCGCGGAAACCAACAGAACTAAAAAGGTTTGATAAGCTTGTACCATTGCTATTTCCGTCATTACTGAAATTAGCAAGACTGATTAATCCGGTGGCCATAATTCTTAGTTAT
>NZ_JBVTQY010000084.1:0-4054 GCF_055755215.1 Planctobacterium sp. R6 | reverse complement strand
GTTGTGGAACTTAATCCGGAGAGCAAAAAAGAAGCAGCTTAACGGCTTAGGCGACAACTACCTTGAAAAACGCCGCTGAGCTCAGGAGTTTTACATCGGATACCAGGTCTTCGATGCGTTGTGCCATGTGATTGAACTCGATTTCCAGATCACTGATATAAGACACCTTACCTACGTCGATTCGCTGGCTCAGTTCACCTTTGCCAAAGGCCCGGGCGGTTTTACGCAATTGCAGCAGCCGATCCACCAGCGGTTTTGCCCAAAGCAGAAACAGGGCGATCAGCAACAGATAAAAAACCGAAGTAAACCAATACCGGCCTGACAGGTGACTAACCGGGTTCTCCACAACAGGTAATTGCAATATCAAAACCTGGTCAGAGTGCGGGATAAGGTAGTGGATGCTGATATCCGTATCAGATTCCAGGTTCAGAGAGTTTCCGGTTTGCAGATAATGCTCAAGAGATTCGGGTAACACCAATTCCTGCAGCGAAACATGGCGCAACTGATAACCCTCATCGGCTTGCCAGTGCGCAATAAATCCGGCGATATCCCCGGTGCGGGACAGGGTGTGTGCCAATTGCCGGGTCAGGGTCTCAGCCTGTTGAATTTCCTCCTGTGACTCATCGGCGTCTGTGTCCGCATAATGCTGATAGGCCAAATCGAAAACCCACCCCAGGCCAATGGTGGCCACCAACACCATGGTCACCAATGAAATACTGAGCCAGCGCACTTACCAGCTTTCCCTGGCAAACAGGTAACCTTTACCCCAAATGGTTTTGATCAGATAAGGCTCATTGGGATCATCCCCCAGCTTTTTTCTGATGCGGGAAACGCGCAGGTCAATAGATCGATCGAATCCATCATAATCAAAACCCCGCAACTGATTCACCAGCTCCTGTCGCGATACCACCTCACCGGCCTTTTCAGCCAGTAACCAGAGAACATCAAATTCCGCAGAGGTAATGGAAACCGCCTGCCCGCGCAATGTCACCGAGAGGTTTTGCTTATCAATCAGCAGTTCATTTAAGCGGATTTGTGAAACAGGCCCGGCTTGCTGATTGTGCTGTACCTGGCTTTGATTGCGCCTGAGATGACCCCGTATACGCGCCAGCAAAGCTCTGGCCCGCACCGGTTTGGTAATGTAATCATCGGCTCCCACCTCCAGACCGAGGACTTCGTCAATTTCCTCATCTCTGGCGGTTAGCATAATGATGGGATTAGCAAACGTAGGGCGTACCTGTCGGCACACATCCAACCCATCCAGATCCGGCAACATTCCATCGAGCAATACCAGGTCCGGTGGACTGCTGTTTATTCTGGCAATGGCATCCACACCGGAGGCCGTCACCTGCACATTGAACCCCTTGTTACTCAGGTATTCCTGAGTCCAGTGGGCCAGTTCTTCATCGTCTTCCACCAGTAAAATGGTATTTTGTACACTTTCGCTCACAGGATTAAAACACTCGCCAGGTCACTGAAGATCGTTTGCTTTTATACACCCAGGCCATTTTCAATTCCACCTGCGCCAGCACTGCCTGTTGACGTTTCAGGTAAAACCAGGTGTTTTCGTTACTGGAAAACTCCATGTTGAGCTCACCTTCGGCGGCTTCCTGCCAGCACTGTAACGGTGTCTCCTGGCTGGCAGCAAACAGGCAATAGTTGGCTTTTTCCTGCGCTTTCCAGTTTAAGCTAATGTCCACATAGCAGGTTTGCCCCTGCCGCAATGCCACACACTTTTCAGGGCTTAATGTCAGTGTGTAAAGTGCCTCCTGTTGTGCCTGACTTTGCCATGGCAATAAGCCCAGAAACAGACTCAGACAAAAGCCAACAAGGTAACTGAAATTATCGGTTTTAAGGAATTTCTGGTTCATGCTCTGCTCCTTAAAACACATAAGTCACAGACAAACCAGCAGTAGAGACTAAGCGCCCTTCAGAACTGAGGGGACTGTCTGTGACTGCGTCGGGTCGCAAAACACTGGTAATAAAACCACCAAACACCAGGTGTTCAGTAAGCGGGTATTCAAAGCCGACTTGTCCTACAGCCATCACACCGCCGTCAGCTTCGTAGGGTTTATATGGCGTATCCGTTCTGCGCATGTGGTCTTCGATTTGCGCCGACTCGCTATCTGATAACCCCCAGTAATAATCAATAATGTCGCTGCTTTGATAATTCAGCCCCACCGTGCCATAGAAATTCCAGTTTTTGTACAGCCAGGTGCGGCGTATTGATGCAGACAATCCAAAGCCACCAATTTCATCCTCGAAACTGACAGGCGTAGCAATAAACTGCATCAGATAATCGGAGAAATAACCCGTAGCTCGCACACCCAGGCGATAATTGCTGTCGCGTGGCAGTGTTAACCTGTGTACATTTATGCCCGCCGGCTCACCCTCTTCATCGTACAACTGCTCGATGCCATCAAAGACGAATTCACCGCCGCCATGTGCATGTACCGCGTAGAGATCCACTGCCCAGTTGCGGGTGTTGTAAAAGTTGTAACCAATGGCATCGCCGGAAAACAGGCCGTCAACATTTTCCTGGCTGTTACCTGGGTTTTCATAAAAAAAGCCTTTCCAGCGCAGCTGCATTTCCAGGTTAACCGCTAAAAAACTCTCGGTGGTATTAACCCGGTTAAAGTTCTGATCCAGTTGATTGGTTTCACTGACTCCGCCAATCAAACTGATAGCGAAAAAGCTTTCCAGTTCACTATCACCGCTTTCGCTGACTTCGTCAGCCTGGAGTAACGAGGCGGGCAGCAGCAATAGCAGCCCCAATATCAATAGATTAAATGTGTGTTTGTAGTCCATGTGTTATTCACAAGTTATTTTAAAGTGGGTCAATCTTACGTAAATTTGTCCGGCCGGGTCGTAACGGCTGGTGTCTGAATGTATCAGTGTGTATCTGATGGCCATACCGGTTAACCGGCATCGCTAAAAATCAGGGCTGCAGTAACTTGCCTTCCAGCGCAAGCGACACGAAGTCCCGCTGAAATTTTGGCGGGTCGCTATCTTCCCGCACGCCCAGATAGATTTGTTTGTGAATACCGGTATTGCCCAAAGGTAAAGCACTGATGTCGAACTGTTCGCGATGTTCCTCTATCAACCAGCGAGGTAATACGGTTACGCCACGGTTGGCCGCCACCATCTGTAAAATAATCTCGGTATTCTCTATTTTTTTGTGTTTGCGCACGCTGCCACCCACCGGCAACAGAAACTGCGTATAAATATCCAGGCGGCTGTCTTCAATGGGATAGCTGAGCAAGGTTTCCTGTAATAAATCCCGCGGTTCGGCAAACGGCTTTTGCAACAGTGCATGTTGCGAGTTCACTACCAGTACCTGCTCATAAGCAAACACCGGAATGAATTCCAGGCCAGGGCGAAACACCGGGTCAGGGGTCACTAAAATATCAATATCATAATTGAATAACCCTGCCAGGCCTGCAAACTGGAATTCTTTTAAGACATCCACATCCACCTGCGGATAAGCCTTTAAAAACGGGGCCACGATTTTTAACAACCATTGAAAACAGGGGTAACACTCCATGCCAATGCGCAACTTTCCCTGCACACCGGATTTAAAACCACTGATTTCCTGCTCAATGTGCTCAAACTGTGGCAGTAACCGCCGGGCATGAGTCAGCAGGCGTTTGCCTGCCGGTGTCAGCACCAGGTTGCGTCCGGACTTCTTCCAGAATTTCACGCCCATGGTGGTTTCCAGTCTTTTGATGGCGTGACTGATGGCCGACTGCGACAAATACAACTCGTCGGCCGCTTTGGTTACTGTCCCCAGGCGATCAATGGCGTCGATCAGCATCAGGTCGCTGCGCTCTAACATAAACATGAACAGGATTAATGGTTTAGAGAAAATATACCACTTTTATTCACATAATCCCCGGACAAATTTAAAGCATCTCAAACTAACAGTGCAACGCTTTGCCCTGGCTCTTTGGGGAACAGCAAAAAGGCCCTGACGGGCCTTTCAGACTGTTGAAAAAGGCCTGGACGCAGATCCAGGCCTTTGATCTAATAGGCATATAGAAATTGGAGATTTCAA
>NZ_JBVTQY010000083.1:0-4140 GCF_055755215.1 Planctobacterium sp. R6 | reverse complement strand
AACTCAGCAGTGAAACGTATTAGCGGCGATGGTAGTGTGGGGTCTCCCCATGTGAGAGTAGCACACCGCCAGGCTCCTATTTAGAGAAAGGGCTATCCGTTTGGGTAGCCCTTTTTTGCATTTGTCATTCAGAAAAGTACAGTTGCTGTATCAATGCAGCCGGATAGCCCTCTCCCTAAATAGCGATTAGCTGCGCTAATCTACAGGGACAACCCAACCCATCGGGAAAGCTTCAACATTATCATTCTGATTAGAGTACGGGGTACAAACATCCCTGTGATGGCAGCCGGCCTCGCCATCCATGGCGAGTCGTTCGGCCGGGCGGCGCTGCGCGCCTAAAGATACCGGCCTCACCCCCATGTGAGACTAGGCCTAAAAATGCTCCTTGCATTTTAGGCACTTCCGCCATCCATGGTGGGCGCTGCTTCGCAGCTAAAGAATCCAAAACAGTATCTTGATGTAATCTGAAATGGTGAATTTCTATCATCGAGGTTTAAACCAACCATGGTGAGGGCTCCCGGCCAGACGTCCACTTGTCTGGCGTTCGGTCGGTCGGAGCTCCAGGTATTCGCTTCGTCCGAAACGGGCTTCACCCCCATGTGAGTGCGATGAAAGGTAGGTCGTAATTTATTGCGGCAAAAATACATAAAAAGAGTTAGTTTAAGTCATTCACATACAAATTATTTTTTGTGGTGAGGGCTTGGTAATGTCTGCTTGTCTCTTTAGAATTAGCTACAACTAAACTGACGGTGAGTTTTCATTGGTAAACCTCAAAAATCGCCACACGTTGTCGCTGCAGGCGTCATGTAACAATCTGTATGAATTAGAGAATATTCAAGATCTGGATTCCTTAGATCTGGACCATCAACATTATTTTGTATTAGGTGGCGGAAGTAATGTCGCGTTTGTAGAAGATTTTGACGGTGACATAGTCACTTTTACCAATAAAGAGTTACTGATTACTGAAAATGACGACAGTTGGTTGATTGAGGCTGGCGCGGGGGTTGTTTGGCATGATCTGGTTCTACAGGTCACCCAAAAAGGTATTGGCGGTTTAGAAAATCTGGCACTGATACCGGGAAATTGCGGTGCTGCGGCGGTGCAAAATATTGGTGCTTATGGTGTCGAGTTTTCAGCTTTGTGTAAGGGCGTGCAAACAGTAAATTTAAAAACCAAAGAAATAAAAGAACTCACTAACCCAGAATGTTGTTTTGGTTACCGCAATAGTATTTTTAAAAGTACTGCGGGCTCTGATCTATTGGTCACTAAGATTTGTTTGCAGTTGCCAAAGAAATGGACAGCAAAACTGACTTATCAAGGCCTGGATAGTTTAACAACAGATGCAACTCCATTGTCCGTTATGAATAAAGTCATTGAGATTCGACAGTCAAAATTACCTGATCCTGCAAAACTCGCCAACGCTGGTAGTTTCTTTAAGAACCCTGTTGTGACCGCTGAGGTTGCTTGTGTCCTCAAAGAGCGTTATCCCGAAATGCCAACTTATCATCAAGATAAAAATGGCGTTAAATTGTCCTCAGGATGGCTGATTGAAAAGGCTGGTTTTAAGGGCAAGAAAGTGGATTCAATTGGTACCTACGAAAAGCATGCACTTGTGATCGTAAATTATGGTCAAGGCTCTGGTCAGACATTGTTGAGATTTGTGCGTGATATCAAAGAACAAGTCCGGGATTTGTTTTCGGTAACTTTAGAAAATGAAGTCTTGCTAATAGGTAAAAATGGAGTCATTAACCTATGAGTCGTATTGATCACTCAGAGCTCATAAAAAGTCTGTCAGCCAGTCAATTTGTTTCTGGAGAAGAACTGGCCAATCGGTTTGTTGTTTCCAGAACGGCAATAGCAAAACAGATTAAGTTACTGCAAGAACATGGCGTCGATATATTCTCGGTTCACAGGAGCGGCTACAGGTTAGGGACAGATATTGAATTATTGCAGAGCGACATATTACTTCCTCAACTAATACAACAAGATAGCACCATGTTGCACGTCGATTCATTAATTGACTCAACAAACGACTACGTGAAAGAACGTGTGAACGGTTTGCCTGATGGGTTTGTATGTTTGGCTCAGGGACAAAAGAAAGGGCGGGGCAGACAAGGTAAAACATGGGTGTCTCCCTTCGGAAGCAATCTTTATCTTTCCATGAAATGGCACTTTGAAATGGGCTTTCAAAGCCTTTCAGGTTTAAGCCTGGCCATAGGCGTAGCCACTGTGCGCACAATAAAACCCTTTGTAGCTTTACCGGTTACATTGAAGTGGCCGAATGATGTGTATATTGATGGTAAAAAAGTATCCGGAACTTTGGTGGAGGTCTCCGGGAATTCTGATGGCAGCTGTGATGCCATTATCGGAATTGGGCTTAATGTTAACATGGGGGAATCAAAGGAAATTGATCAACCCTGGACGGATCTAACAAAAAATAGTCAGATGCAAATTAATAAAAATACGCTGGCAGCCACATTTATAAATAACTTGCGGCAAACAGTAGCGCAATTTTCCTCTGAAGGGCTGGCCCCATTTGTAGAGGAATGGGAAGACCACGACCACTTCCGGGATAAGCCCATTTTTATCGTAAATGGCAAGAATCAATATCAGTGTACCGCTCGTGGAATAAGTCCAACAGGTGCGCTTTTAGTGGATGTTGCTGAAGGGGATAAAACCGTGCGTAAAGAGTTGTTTGGGGGCGAAATAAGTGTCAAAACAGCATGAAGTTTTATTGGTAGATGCCGGTAACAGCAACGTTAAATCCAGTTTTCTGTCAGGAGATGAGTTTTTATTACAAACTGATCCCTTAAGAGATTTGGCTTTATTGCAAACTACCCAAAGGGTTATTTTGGCATCCGTAAGAAGTCCTTCATATTCTGAACAATTACAATACGAGTGTCACTGCAAAGGCATTGAGTTTACAGAGATTTTTACCGACAGAGCCGCTTTTGGCACACGCTGCGCTTACCAAAACTTTAAAACGCTGGGAGTGGATCGTTGGATGATGATCCTGGCGGCAGCCCGGCAAGATGAACAGGCGTTATTAGTGGTAAGTATTGGTACCGCCATGACCGTCGATTTAATTCATGAGAAGCAGCACAAAGGCGGTTGGATAACGCCCGGCTTTGATATGTCTAAGTCAGCTTTGTTTAGCAACACTCAACAGGTTTTTGGGAATAACGATTATCCAGGAGAAAACTTGTTTGGAAGCTCGACAGAGCATTGTGTAAATTTTGGTTGCCGTGCACAGGTAAACGGATTGATTTATGAAGCAATAAATATTGCTGAGCAATTTGCGGAAAAGGTCAAAGTGTTAGTTTGTGGCGGCGGCGTATCGCTTCTGGATAAGGAAAAATTTAGTAATATTGAAGTAGATGAAAATCTCATTTTTAAAGGAATGAAGCGCTTTATTTGACCGCTTTAAAGCCAGAAAATACGCTAAATGCTTTTAAATTGAGCAAACGGTTAAAATATCCTGTTTTTTTAATAATTATGTGTTGCACACACAAACGCATTCCACTAGAATGCGCACCCACTTGATGCAGTGCCGGCTTAGCTCAGTTGGTAGAGCAACTGACTTGTAATCAGTAGGTCGCCAGTTCGACTCCGGCAGCCGGCACCATCAATCTCGGAGGGGTTCCCGAGTGGCCAAAGGGATCAGACTGTAAATCTGACGGCTCCGCCTTCGCTGGTTCGAATCCAGCCCCCTCCACCATATTCTGTTACTAGTTTCGGCTGGTAACGTAAGTTCAGGGAAACCTGAGCTTGTGTTGAGTGATTAGAATAGCTCGACACGAAAGTTTCGGATGAGGTGGTTCCAGGATTCTGGAATGTATGTTTTAGCGGGCATCGTATAATGGCTATTACCTCAGCCTTCCAAGCTGATGATGCGGGTTCGATTCCCGCTGCCCGCTCCAAAATAAGCTGATATAGCTCAGTTGGTAGAGCGCACCCTTGGTAAGGGTGAGGTCGGCAGTTCAAATCTGCCTATCAGCACCATTCCTGACCTTTCATCCTAAAGTTTTATTTTAATCACTAGCAATGCTTGGGAATTTTTGTCATGGCAAAAGAAAAGTTTGAACGTACGAAACCGCACGTAAACGTTGGTACAATCGGCCACGTTGACCACGGTAAAAC
>NZ_JBVTQY010000082.1:0-5786 GCF_055755215.1 Planctobacterium sp. R6 | reverse complement strand
TTGTGGAACTTAATCCGGAGAGCAAAAAAGAAGCAGCTTAACGGCTTAGGCGACAACTACCTTGAAAAACGCCGTCAGTGAAAGCGATGAGTTGTTGGCGGCTTTCAGCAGTTTGTCGGATGCGGTGAAACACCATGTTGAGCACTTCGATCACCTGATTGCTGCCCAGTCTGGCACCGGATTGTCGGATATCTGGGAGCACGCTCGCGAAGCCTGTACTTATCGGGCCGAGCAGGGCGCCCCAGTGGTGGAGTATCGCAAGCTGGTCACTCATCTGGATCAGCTGTTAAATGAAGTGGTGCCGCAAAAGCTCAATGGTCTGAAAGAGCAGGGCCGCATCTTTGGTGCCGATCTGACGCAGTACTTCCATGTGTTAGCGGATATTGATAAACGCATTTTGGGCCAGAGCAAACGCATCAGCCGCGAAGTGGATGAAGAGTTGTTCCTGGATGGGGTTTCTGATTCTGCGGTGAAGATCCGTTCCCGTATTACCGAACTGGAATTCTGGCCAGAGCTGACCCGCTTCAACGAGTTACATCAGCAATGGATGAGCACCGGAGCCGACAAATTACCCGACGAAGTATATGGTGCCAGTATGCGTCAGGTACTGGATATTCTGGGCCGCGCGGCGTTGTCCGGGGGGATCAGTCGTCTGTTGGATATTGAATTGCGTTTGCGGGAAGGCAACAGCGACCTGGTGATCCGTACTGATCGCCAGCTAAACGAATCTTCCAGTCACGGTATGGCTTACCTGATTTTGTGTAAGTTCTTGCTGGCCTTTACCCGATTATTGCGGGGCCATTCGCAGGCCACAGTGCATTGGCCCATTGATGAATTGGGCACATTGCATCACAACAACGTGAAGAAGATCTTTGACGCCTGTGAGAAAAACAACATTCACGTATTGGGCGCCTTCCCTAATCCAGATTCAGATGTGTTAGCGCTGTTTGAAAATCGCTACATTATCGATAAGGCTAAGCGCCGCTTGCAGGTGGTACAACCGAAGGTCAGCGCTATCAGTCAGAAATTGCAGGAAAAGGCCAAAAACGCACTGCGCATGACTGAGCAGACTATGGCAGGTACAGATAATCAGACTAACGCAGGGCAAACCACTGAGGAGACGCAGGCATGATGACACAACAAGGTTTGGTATTAGAGCAATTGTTATCCGGTCAGTTTATCTGTGAAGTCAGTGACGAAGAGGCGTGGCGCTACTTGCAAGGCGAAAGCAACGCACAAAAAATCGAAGCGCAATTGAACCTGCTCAACCGCACTCTGGCCACTGCTGCCGAAGGTGAAGTCTTTTATGCCGCTTATCAGGATCTGGCGGACAAAGAACGCAAGGTGCTCACCAGTCAGTTTCAGGACATTGCCAATAACCTGTTGCCATTGGTGGAGTGGTTATTACTGGTGCAGGAAGCTGCGGGCAGTGACATGCCGGTGAGCCGCGGTTTGCCCATTCGCCTCAACGAATTGCAAACTGTGATCGAAGATACTCCGGCCTTTGCTGAGCAAATCGAAAAAATCTCTCGTTACCGCCTGTTCGGCTCCACCAGTACCACGTTGGACGGCCAGATAAAACAGGTCTTTAAGCGTCTGGTGGATTTGGGGTATCTGTTAAAGCCCAACCCGGAAAAGCAGTTGTTTATCGCCACCGGCAAAATCGATTATCTGTTCGAAGTGCTGCGCTTTATTGACGACGCTGAAAACTTGTCTCTGTCGCAGCAAGCGGAAATGGCCGCGAAGCAGGAGAGCTTACTGTGAGTCGCAATTTGCAACAGGCGGGTGTCAGGCTACTCAATGCCTTGAGCCGCCACTCAGACATTATTATGCAGGCCTATCTCACCGGTGGCGTGGATGAGTCACAGGTATCGCCGAAGGTGCTGGAGCAGCTGAAAAACCTGAACATTTTGTGGCGGCCTGAGCCAGATTCGGATCTGCGCTTAAAAAGTGCCGTGCGCAACTTACTGGAAGCTGGCCTCAATGATGAGCGCAACCGCCATATCAACGCCAATATTGGCAGTGCTATTGCTGCCCTCACTACCTTGTCACAACACTATAAAGAAGCCCTGTACAATCAGCGCTTTGAGCAGGCCCAGGCCCATCTGAACAACCTTACTGAACAGGTGTATGTACTCACTGACATGCTCAGTAACGGCGTGCGCGCCTTGTTCGGGCGAATCAATAATGAGTTTGGCTATGTGGATAGCCTGGATGCCAAAATTCGTGAAAACGAACTGGCCCAATCCCAGGTAAGTGACCTGCTTAATCAGCTGGAAATGATCCGCTTTGATGAACTGGTACAAGTGGCTGGTAGTGATCGGGATTTGCGTCATTTGCTGGTGGTGGTGCTGCAAAACAGCTTTGCCCGCTGTACTCAGGAATTAGCGATAGTGCAGGCCAAATTGCTGGAGTTGCTGGGTCGTTTCCGGGAATACCGGGGCCGAACCCGTTTGCTCAAAGGCTTCTTGTTGCACAATGAACAACAGCCGGATTTTGTGCCATCTGATTACACCAAGATGAGCAACGTACCTCTGCTGTTTAATGTGGCACCGGGTTTATTGCAACCGGCAGCAGTGGATGTACAAAACAGTGAGCACGAACTGGATCTGCAGGCGATTGTCAGCAGCATCCGGGATTTCCGTCACCTCAAAAAAGCGCAACCGGAACGCTCAGCCCGCAATATTCAGATCGAAGAGCAACAGGAAGTGGCACTGGAAGATGATCAACTCAGCCAGGCTGTAGATAACTATTTCTGCGAAGTGATAGAAAGCGGCGCATACATTACCGCACTGGATTATCACCAGAAACAGCAGCTGGAATTCGACCCGGAAGCCTGGCTTTATCAGGTGATTGGCGGCTACGAAGGCTTGCCAGAAGAAGAACAGCGCTATTTCGCCATCGACGCCCTGGGCGAACCTCATCCCATATACAACGGCAACTATGTGATTTCCGATGTTGTGTTGGGATTGAGGTAACAGAGCGAGGCTTAGGATTAGGCAAAGCTTTGCCTGTTTCTTCAGGGCTTTTATATTGCTTTTTCTTAGGGGCGCTCCCTAAAAGCCACTTTCTACCCTTTCGCATTATCTCGCGAAAGGGCCAGATCCAAACGAACTTCGAACCAAGCTGCAACGGGTTGTATAACACAATTAAAGTGGGTGTCATGTTTAGATTGGGGTGTCATGTTTAGATTATTGGCACCGCCTTGTCTGAGTGGTCATTTTTTATGGGCTTAGTGAGTAACAATTTGTTAAAGCGCTCAGCTTTCAAAGCGTCTGAGCCATTAAAGTTCTGCTGCTTTTTCTTAGGGGCGCTCCCCTAAAACCCCCTTTTAGCCCTGGCGCGAGACAACATAAGTCTCAAGGGCAGAACCAGAAGACCGTCGATGATAGTGCGTCCCTGCACTTCCATCGACTTGGGCAACATCCGTGTTGCCAATCTTCAGGTTTTTTCTGCCCTTTCGCCTTATCTCGCGAAAGGGCCAGATACAAACGGACTTCGAACCCAACCTCGGTGGTTCTTGAAGGCTAATCAAAAAGTGTTTCTCTCATGTGAAATGGTTGGCATTATTGGAGTAAATTTGCTATCAATTTATATGAAGGTAAAAAAGATCCAACAGAAGGTTGAAGAATGGCCCGTTGAGTCGATTCTAAACTGTTAGAGATTATTAGGGTAGTAACTATTGGCTAAACATTGCGTTTTTTGTGGTAAAACACCTGAAGACAAATCAAAAGAACATGTTGTGCCAAAATGGCTCATAGAGCTTACAGGAAGGCCAAATAGAAAAGCTTTCTTTGGGTTTACTAAAGACATACAAAACCGTGATGTGACGGAACGTAGTTTTGCGTTTGATAAATTTACGTTTCCTGCCTGCTCAACTTGTAACCACAGGTATTCGGATTTAGAAGCTAGGGCAAAAAAGTACATTAGTAATATTCTAAGTGGGAATGAAATAAGTGCATATGAGTTATCTGATTTATTAGATTGGTTTGATAAGGTTAGAGTTGGAACGTGGCTTGGTATACGTCAATTAGACAAGAATATCGCAAATGTTGAACCTAGTTTCCATATTGAATCACGTATTGGTCAATATGACCGAATGCTTATCGTAGACAAATCTGATTTTCGTGAATCTAGACTTAATATTGGCGGCACTGACACATTATGTTTTGCATTTACTCCTAGCACACTTCTTTTGATTATTAATGCGTATTATTTCACAAACATAAGTAGTATGTTTTTGTGTTCTAGAAGACTTGGGTTTCCTTATGTAAAGAGCATTAAATTACGTCCTGATAGCGATGATGTTGAAGTTGATTTAGTGCAAGGAAGAGAGCGCATAATGTTGCCCATAATGCGAAAGCATATATCAGAAATTGGAGCTCGGTATTATCAGCCTATGTTTAAAGGTGGTCTAATGAAAGGTGAAACACCGTATTATGATTCAGAGTATGTGCGCAATCATTCAATGGATGCAGAGTCAGGGGTAGGAAATATATTTAAAGAAACTCCAGATGGTCTGATTGAGTACAAAAAGGCTGATAAAATAAACATAGAACCACATGTAATTCAGAACGAAAAATTTATAAATGTGAAGTCTGCTATAAACATATTAGAGTGGCAGATATGGCTGCAAACTGATCTACCTGATATGTCAATGTTGCGTTCAGAACAAAAGAAATACGTTCGAAATAAATTTAGAATAGCAAAAAAATATAATGAATCATTTATTAATCATTATAAAGGAATGCTCTAACAGATGGGGGGATTTGACCCAAAAAGTGGCGTAACTTACCCAAGTCATTTGGTCATTAAATCTAGAGTGGTGTAATTGATGGAACAAACAGAATTAGCAGAGATAAAATCGGATTCATTATTAGAATTACCGACCAATAAACTTTTAGATGATTTTGGGGCAGGTCGAGCCTCCCCTGGCTCAGGAAGCGCAGCCGCGTTACTTGCAATCTTATCTTGTAAAATGGTTACAACTGTTTGTGAAATTAGTGCTAGAAAAGATGACTGTCATAAAGTCCATAAAGATTTTAACTTTATTAAAAAACAAGTCTTTGAGGTCATCGAACCGAGATTAAAGCACCTTTTTGACGCTGATGCTAAGGACTTTGATGAAGTCGTAAAATTAAGAGTGCTTCGCGATAAATCAAACGATAAAAATGAAAAATCACAATTTTCTCGACAATCTGCAGATATGTTAGAAAAAGCAACAGATTACACTTTTGAAATAGCAGATTTGTCTTTAAAGTTAATGGAGTATGGCGTAACCATGTTTGAACATGGTTGGCATGCTATTAGAGGTGATTCAGGAGTATCGGTTAGTGCAGCAATGTCAGCGGCAATGTCATGCATTTTCATAATTAATCTAAATTTAAAAACATTGAAATCTCGAAAATACTCCAAAAACAATATGTCCAAAGTTGCGGATTTACAAAATAAACTTGAAAATATGCAAGCTAAGGCTTTTAGTTGTGTTACGGCTATAGGTAGTGAGTCAGTTAACGCTATTCAATTACAACTAAAAAATACCTAACAACACCTCGAAGGGGGACAATAAGCCTAAAATCTATTTCTCGGACCAAAAGGCCCAAGTTTCGCTAAAATCTTTTATTGTTGACCCTTCCCAGTTTACTTCCCCACAAACTTTCACATCCCCAAGTGGATTTTTACAAGGCTGCTATACTCAGCTACAAACATCAAACATCAAACATCAAACATCAAACATCAAACATCAAACATCAAACATCAAACATCAAACATCAAACATCAAACAT
>NZ_JBVTQY010000081.1:0-6561 GCF_055755215.1 Planctobacterium sp. R6 | reverse complement strand
TGTGGAACTTAATCCGGAGAGCAAAAAAGAAGCAGCTTAACGGCTTAGGCGACAACTACCTTGAAAAACGCCGTCATGCTCAGGTAACGCCTGCCATACCAGATTATCACGATGCAGGTTTACCGGCCTTTCACCATTGTCAAAGCCTTCACTACTGGGTTTAACCAGGTAGGGGCCCGCTTCAATTTCCAGATAAATCAGATTGTCCTCAGCATTCGCCGCCGTAATATGATTTTCACCTGCAGGCTGGGTCCAAAATGACATAGCTGGCATCCACATCGTCTCAGCGTGTGGGTCGTCATTGTGCATAGCACCAGCAAGCACCACTCCCCGGTAACTAATATTGTGAATATGTGGCGGCGATGAAAATCCTTTGCGAAACCGTACCAGCATACCTGTAGCCTTATCCTGACTGCGATCACCCCATAAGTTGGCTGCAGCCGGGCTTTTGTCGCGACGTAAGGGATTCAGGTCCCCCCATTGCACTTCATCTGCGCTCACCACCACTGGATTTTGCCCGGATTGCGCTGCCATTACCTGCCAGTTAATGAGCACTCCCAGAGCGACAAACCGCCAGCACCTTGTTAATTTCATATTGCATCCTGTTCAATGTTACAAAAATTGCTCTCAGTGGGGATGTTAACCCTTTAAGCAATACAGGATAATCGACAATATTCCTGATGCAGTTTCAATTTTTAATTGATAATAATAAATAATATCGCTTCGCTGAAAGCAAACCGGATTATTCCAGGTCAATGGGAGGTAACTATGGTTTTAAGAAGTAATACGATGAAAAAACTCTCACTATTTGCACTACTTTGTTTTGTTAATTTTGCGGCACTGGCTACCGGCCCGGAAAACATCGCGGCAACGGCGGATGAAGTGCGCCCGGTGCTCAATGGTCAATCATTACCTGATGTCACCCTGTACGATCTCGACGACAAACCGGTAAAATTACAAGCACTGCTCAAACAACAACCTACCGTTCTGATTTTTTACCGTGGCGGTTGGTGCCCATACTGCAACGCGCAGCTCGCCGGACTGAAGGACATCGAAAGCAAAGTCATGGATTTGGGTTATCAAATCGTGGCCATTTCACCTGATTCACCCGCCAGGTTAAAGGAGCAAGCTGTGGACAGCGACTTCAAAGTTAAACTGTTATCCGATAAAGATTTTTCAGTGAGCAGCGCATTGGGTATAGGATTCTTCTTACCGGATGATGTCGCCAACCGCTATCGCAATAAAATGGGTATCGAGTTTGTCGCCCTGGATGGCACCAGCAAAGTGGCATTGCCAGTACCTGCGGTTTACATTGCAGACCAACAGGGACTTGTGCATTTTAACTATGTTAACCCCAATTTCCGGGTGCGTATTTCACCGGAATTATTGTATCAGGCCGCAAAAACGCTGGACCTGCAACAGCAATAAGTAGTCAGGTTGTTACAGACGACGGTTAATAATCTGATCAACCTTTCCGGCTTGTTTTAACGCCACAATGGACTGGTTGATCAGCTGCAACAATTGCGGGTTAACCTGTTTGTGAAACGCAATACTGGTGGGCAGTTCAGCCAAATTCAGCTGGATCTTAATTTGCTGTTTATGGCCCTGTAACTGTTGCAGTTGATATCTGATGATATCCACCGAATAAGCAATCGCATCAACGCGCTGTTTGAGCAACATTTGCAATAATTCTTTGGAACTGAGCACATGGGTCAGATGGATTTCATCTGGCCCTAAATCCTTGAGTAACCTCTCACCAATATCATCCCGCACCACGCCTATCACATACTGGTTAATTTGCCCTAAATCGGTCAATGTAAGGTCACTGTCTTTTAAGGTGATCAGCGCTATTTGCTCGGTAAATAAAGGTTCACTCAAGGCAAACAAGTTATCGCGTTCAGGGGTGTAAGCCATGGTCAGCAAGGCGGCTTGCGGATTATTACTGATCTCTTTAACGGCCCTTGCCCAGGGAAAAACCAGGACTTGTTTGTGGCTATTGAAGGGCACCTTGTGAGCCTCAAAAATTTGCTCAAGAATTTCCACCGCAATGCCTTTGACCTGGTTATCCTCACGATAATGGTAAGGTGGATATTGCTCGGTTATCCATAACATCTGATTCACGGTATCGCTCATTAGCGGTTTTAAAGGCTCTTCCCCATTGGCACCCCAACTCAACAACAGCAACGACATCAAACAACAAAACAAACGACAGGGGAAACAAACCTTAAAAATCAACCGGACAACCTTTTTTTATTCTTAATAACAAGACCTACTATATACAATTGTGGGCGGGCTTGTCCGGTTTTAAGCTGCACAGCTGTTTTTTAACAAACAACTGGTTTTTTATTCAGTATTATTAGACACTTAAACGATTGAATAAGTATTGACGGGAATATACGCTGTTCATATGCAATCACTTTCGATAAAACCCGTATCGGAGTTAAAAGGCGTCGGCGCCAAAGTGGCAGAGAAACTCAATGGTCTGGGCCTGAAAACCGTTCAGGACGTGCTGTTTCACTTGCCGCTGCGCTATGAAGATCGTACCCGTATTTACCCTGTTGCCGATCTGAAACCCGGTGTCTCCGCTGCAATTGTTGCCGAAGTTAAACGCGCCAATATCAGCTATGGCCGAAAACGTACCCTGGTGGTAAACGTGGCCGATCAATCCGGCTCTGTCACCCTGCGCTTTTTTTATTTTTCGGCGGCCCAGGCCAAAAACATGACCGAAGGCACACAGCTGCGCTGTTTTGGGGAGGCCCGCCCTGGTAAACACGGGCTGGAAATGGTGCACCCTGAATATCGCATCCTGAACAGTGAATCAGAACAACAGGTAGAAGAAACCCTGACCCCGGTATACCCCACCACAGAAGGCATAAAACAACTGACCTTGCGCAATCTCACCGAGGCTGCACTCAAGCTGCTGGACAAAGGCGGATTGGCGGAGTTATTACCCGACGGGCTATATCCCAAACAGTTAAGTATGAAACAGGCACTGCGGGTGGCTCACCGTCCCACGCCGGATATTGCAGTAACCGAACTGCTGGAAGGTAAACACCCGGCACAGGAAAGGTTGATCCTGGAAGAGTTGCTGGCTCATCACCTCAGCGTGCTGAAAGTAAAACACCAAACCCAGGCCGACCCGGCTATCAGTATCCCGCCATCTCAGCAGCTCCGCTCCAGGTTTTTACAGAGCCTGCCCTTTAAGCCCACCGGCGCACAGCAGCGGGTGAGCGCCGAAATAGAACGAGATTTGCTGCTCAATCGCCCTATGATGCGTCTGGTGCAGGGTGATGTGGGTTCGGGCAAAACCCTGGTGGCCGCCATTGCGGCACTGCACGCCATTGAACAGGGCTTACAGGTGGCCTTAATGGCCCCGACCGAAATACTGGCAGAACAACACTTTATCAATTTCAGCCAATGGTTTGAGCCACTGGGTATTTCCTGTTCCTGGCTGGCCGGTAAACTCAAAACCAAAGAGAAAAATCAGGCTTTGCAGCAGATTGCCGATGGCAGTGCTCAATTGATTGTGGGAACCCATGCCCTGTTTCAGGAGCAGGTGACCTATCAAAAACTGGCGCTGGTGATCGTAGACGAACAACACCGCTTTGGCGTGCATCAAAGACTGGCACTGCGGGAAAAAGGTGAGGTGTATGGCTACTTCCCTCATCAGTTGATCATGACCGCCACCCCCATTCCCAGAACACTGGCCATGACCGCCTACGCCGACCTGGAAACCTCGGTTATTGACGAATTACCCCCCGGACGCACCCCGGTAAAAACCGTGGTACTGCCCGACTCACGACGGGGTGATATCATTGAACGGATTCGCTCGGTATGCCATGAACAAAAGCGCCAGGTGTACTGGGTATGCACCCTGATTGAAGAATCTGAAACCCTGCAATGCCAGGCAGCTGAAGACACCAAAGTGATACTGCAAACTGCCCTGCCGGAACTGAATATTGGCCTGGTACACGGCCGTCTCAAGCCGGATGAAAAACAGGCGCTCATGCAGGCCTTTAAACAGGGTGAGTTAGATTTACTGGTGGCCACCACCGTGATCGAAGTGGGTGTCGATGTGCCCAATGCCAGCCTGATGATTATCGAAAATGCGGAACGCCTGGGCCTGGCGCAACTCCACCAGTTGCGGGGACGTGTAGGGCGCGGAGGTGTCGAAAGCCATTGTGTGCTGATGTATGCCAGCCCCTTGTCGAAAACTGCGCAACAACGCCTTGCGGTATTGCGGGAAAGCAACGACGGCTTTGTCATTGCGCAAAAAGACCTGGAAATCCGTGGCCCCGGAGAGTTACTGGGCACCAAACAGACCGGTCTGGCCAATATGAAAATCGCCGATCTGGTGCGGGATGCCTGGCTTATTCCGCAGGTACAGAAAATTGCCAGTCACCTGTGGCAACATCACCCGGTCAATGCCAATGCTATCATTAACCGCTGGCTGCCCTACAAAGAGAAATACGGTAATGCCTGACGTATCGCCTGAGCTACACATAAAACAACTTTGCCGGAAAGATTTCCGCTCATCCAATCGGGCAGCCCTATGACCCATCACCTTCCTTTGTTTTGCCAATCCAGTTCGTTACCTGAATTTTTACACAACGCCGGGTTTGATATCGTCAACACGGCCCCCGATGGACTGGCGCTGGTTTTTGACGATGACAAACTGGGCTTAAAAGATTTCGCGCAGCCCAAAGTGGGCGCGGTCATTGTGGATTTTACTGCCGATGCCGTCGCCTGGCGGGCCAGCCGTAGCAGCATTAAAAACGAAGCCATCGCCAAAGCGATGGGACTTAAAGGGAATACCGCCAGTCGCATTGTCGATGCGACAGCCGGGCTGGGACGCGACAGCTTTATGCTGATGACGCTGGGCGCCAATGTCACCATGCTAGAGCGCTCTCCTGTGGTGGCAGCTCTGTTACAGGATGGCCTGCGCCGGGCTGAACACTCCGGACAATTTGGCAGCGACTTTGCCACCCGATTACAGTTTATCCCCGGGCAGGCAACAGAGTTATTACACAACTGGCAGACTGAGAAGCCCGACGCCATCTATTTAGATCCTATGTTTCCCCACAAGAAAAAGTCGGCGTTAGTTAAAAAGGAAATGCGGGTTTTCCAGCAATTACTGGGGCATGATGAAGACGCAGACAAGCTGCTGGCCCCGGCACTGAAACTGGCGGGCAAACGGGTCGTGGTCAAACGGCCAGATTACGCCCCTTATTTAGCAGATACCCCGCCCAGTATGCAGATAAAAAGTAAAAAACATCGCTTTGATGTGTATCTGGTTTAGTTGCCGCCTGCACAATCCGCTGATTACCACGAGTAACAAATGTAGCTCGGGTATGAGACCAACACAGTGATTTTTACGATAAAACGCCCATTAGTGACTGGCACAAACATCCTGTTAAGCGCATACTAAAATTGAACAGGTAACCAGGCAGTACTGATACACCATGAACTCAGAAACCCAAAAAAGCAGTGTTAACCACTTTATGCAATTGAGCATAGTGGTATGGCTGACCTTGTGTTTGGGGTTTATCAGCAGTGCCAGTTCGGCCAATCAGTTCGCTGACAGCGGCATTTATTCAGAGTCCGCAGACTGGCAACTGGCTATTTTGCCAGCGGACGCCAGCCCGGAAACAGACGCCGATGATGACAGCATTATCAGCACCCGATTGCCGCTGGCGTTGCAGCCAGGCTACCCACCCTTAAAACACCCAAGCCGCTTTGCAGTCCCTGAGGCAAGTCACGCCTTTTACGCCAGAGGACCACCTCTTTAACCTCGTTAAAAAAACACCCGGCCTTGTGCCCGATTAGTTAATTTTTATTGAGGTAAAGATCATGAACTCCATCGTGACCAACAGTTATCCCGCAGTTGCTGTATCTGATCAAAAAAGCAGCCTGAGAACCATTACCCTGAATACCCTGGTCAGTGAATTAATCGCTGATCTGGAAAGCTTCCCCTACATTGTAGTTAACGCCGATACGCTGGCGACTGATGCCAGGAAGTTCCTGAAACAAAATCGCTCATCCCTGATGGCCGTTATCAACCAAAATAAACAGTTTTTGGGCATTCTGGACAGTCGCGATTTTGACCAACAGGAAATCGTAAAAAGGATGTCACAGGGTTATGCACTCAGCGAAATTCAGGTCTCTGATTTACTGCATCCGCGTGAGATTCTGCACTCCGTTAACGAGCATGAGATTAGTCATCAAACGCTAATGTCACTGTTGCGTCAAATGCGTTACAGCGATGACAAGGTGTTGCTGGTACTTACCGAGTCCACCGGTGCCTTATCCGGTATATTGAGCGCGGCGCATATTGCTCAGCAATTGCAACTTCCGCCTCAGGAAAGTGAGACACTGTCATTCCGTCGCCTGTATAACATGCTGGCCAACGAGGAAGCGTAACAACCAGCATGCCCATAGCAGAGCGCCACTAAAGCAGGTGTTCAAAGCACTTCTCAAAGAAGTGCTCAGATTGATGATAAACCCCCGCTTTTTAGCGGGGGTTTCTTTTTTTAAGCAGCCGAAGGCTGCGATCGCGATGTT
>NZ_JBVTQY010000080.1:0-7209 GCF_055755215.1 Planctobacterium sp. R6 | reverse complement strand
TGGAACTTAATCCGGAGAGCAAAAAAGAAGCAGCTTAACGGCTTAGGCGACAACTACCTTGAAAAACGCCGATGATGCAACTTATCAGCAGTATCGGCAGGATATTATTAATGTGCTTACCGATGACTCTGTAAAATCAATGTCACTATCTCAACGGATTAGTATGGTCAGTCAAATGACAGAGAGGACTCTGGATTCCGTACTAAACAATAGTTTTGGTATTGAAGCTAAAACAAATAGTGAGTTGTCTATCCCGAATCCAGACATAGCGCGCAAGTAGCGCTATGTTTTATCACAAAAATCCGCAGATAGTTTTTAATCGGTTAACCTCAGGCTTTTCGTTAGGCAAATACGACAACCCATATTTTTGCATCATGCTATCAAACTTTTTCAAAAACGGGCAACGATACTCCTGATTTGGTGGCATCCATTGTGATGGTCCTTTGGCTGATTTTTCTCTGTTGGTATCGTCATCTACTATCAACAAATTGTCGGGGTCGTTTGCAAACTGAGCTTTCTTGTCTGGAGACCACTTCCATGATCCACGATCAAAGCTGTATTTAAGTGATACAATGTGGTCAATATGTACATCCCTTGCCAAGAAGAAAGTTTTGCCGGTGTATGGTCCTATCCAAAGACCAGTGCGTACTGTACATTTTTTTGAGTTTGTAAAAGTAACCGGAACTTGCGACTGTGCTATCAATAACTCATGGCGGGTATTTTGGCAATCCGAGTCAGTGTCATTCCAATGCGGATAATCGCGTCGATTATAAATGCGGCTATATTGGCGCCCTTCCCTATCAGCATCATTAATTGCTTGTTGCATAGTGCTATCAGAGGAAACATTGGTGCCAACGTAATTTTTGGGCAGTCTGCCACCACTTTGAAGACAGGCATTTAAGTCATCAAAAGCGGTATAGAGTTTAGTTTTTTCGTAATAACTACTGTGGGTATCATGACAAATACCTGAGCGACTCTTCTTAACCAGGGTACTGGCCTGCGCAGCCGTCATAAGGAAGATCAAAAATAGCATTATAAAAAAGTTTGTCATAGTTACCCCTAACAAATTACAAATCAATAAATAGGATCGATGTCAAAAGTCACCTGGTATTTACCAGCAATATTTTCAATTTTGTTTTTATGTAGTTTGACAAAAGTTGATATAGTTCCTTTAGTTTTACTATAAACTGGCAACTGTACGGTATATCTTCCTTTACGCTTAGGTATTGGGCCAGGAGTCACATCACCACAAATAATATTTGAGACGTGTTGTAAAATGTAATCTCGGACTTTCGACAACTGCCACATGCCAACATCCAGTGAAAATTCATGTAATTGTAACATCCCCATGGAATAGATTGGCGGGATCACAAATTCACTTCTTTCGCTGAGCAAACCGTGGGCTGTAGTTATATAGTCATTCTCTTTGATTGACACCAATAAAGAGTTATCAGGTTCAACGGTCTGAATAATAACTTTTCCAGGCCGCTCATCCCTTCGACCTGCCCTTCCAGAAACCTGATAGATAAGCTGCGACAAGCTTTCTTTAGCGCGAATATCCCCGCTGTTAAGTACATCATCTACACCGCATATTACGACTAAAGTAACATTAGGAAAATCGTGACCTTTTGTCAGAATTTGCGTACCAACTATTATCTGATGCAGCCCTTCGGAACAGGCTTTCAAAGTATTGGCCAGCACCCCTTTTTTACGCATAGCATCGCTATCGACCCTTGTTACGCTCGCTGATTCGAATTGCAATGTTAATTCTTTCTGAATACGTTCAGTTCCAACACCTGTAAACTCAAAATCATTGTTGTTACATGCTGGGCAACTAGTTGGCATTTTTGCTGATTTTGAACAGTTGTGACATTGCAATCGAGCGGACTGCAAATGATATACCATTGGTTTGTCGCAGCCCGAGCATATCTTGACCCAGCCACATGATGGACATCCAAGTACCGGCGCATAACCCCGACGGCCGATGTATACGATTACTTGTCCACCTCTAGCAATATGTCGACCAATTTCTGAGATTGTTTCGGTCGTTAAAGTAGCTTGCGTTGCTTTACCACGTACATCTTGAATTGTTATTTCAGGTAATGTTCCGGTAGCTCTCTTATTGAGAGTTAACAACTGGTACTTTTTGGCGGTAACATTGTATAGGGACTCAAAAGAAGGTGTAGCTGTAGCCAGCAAAACAGGTATCTTACATTGTGATGCTTTCACTATTGCAAGGTCTCTGGCATGGTAACTAAAGCTATTTTGTGTCTGCTTCAGTGAACTATCATGCTCCTCATCAATTATAATAAGCCCAGGATTGGCAAGAGGAACAAATACCGAGCTACGTGTCCCAATTATAATGGCTGCTTGCCCAAATCTTGCCATATTGTAACTATGTAAGCGCTGAGTATCGTTTAATCCAGAATGCATGACACATATCGGGACATTAAAAGCTTTTTCGAATCGTTCTATTAACTGCGGGGTTAATCCGATCTCAGGTAAAATGATCTGAACTTGTTTACCCTCTCGCAGTACATCCGCAATTAGATGAAAATAAACGTTAGTTTTTCCACTGCCGGTAATACCGTAAAGTAAAAATGGCCGTCTGTCATTTCGTGCCAAGGAAGAGAAGACAGAATCATAAACGCTTTGTTGTAATTCATTCATTGGTATCAATGAAAAAATAAGTTCGCTAATACCCCATTGTACAGAATGGTCTGCTGAATATTCTTGTGAACAGGTTATCAGTCCTTCTTTCATTAATTTTACGAGATCTCCTTTTTGCACCGTTGGAACTGTTTCTTTTATTGTTTTTAACGCGGCAGGTTCAACAAGTGCTCTTTTTATAGCTTGACGTTTTTTACCTTTTACAACGGATGATTGTCCAAGAGGTGTCAATTTATACAGGTCTTGTGATAATGGTTTACATAATGCGTCACCATTACGAAGGAGTTTAGGTAAAGCGGTGTTTAATACACAACCCAATGATACAGCATAATAGCTTGCGGCAAAATTTATTAGTTTAATGTCTGGTAACGTTGGTATGGAATCACACAGCTCAGAGATAGTTTTGGGTTTTCTTCCAGAATTAGTGTTGTTTGAATCTATAACTACGGCCATGCGAGTTGTGTTGTTGTTTTTGCCAAATGGCACTTTTACTCTACTCCCAGGTAAGACAGGGAATTTCGCTTCATACTCAAAAGTACGAGGAATGTTATTAAGCAAGGCGACATTAAATCTGTTCATAAGATCAGATACCGTTATAAAGTCATATCCAACATAATACAATATAATATTGTATTGATACAATAGAATAAAGAGATAAGACAAGAAAAGATAAGATAAGAGCTTACATAGAAAAATATCAAACTTTGTAAGTGATTGATAAATATATGAAATATTTAAACAGCAGTCGAATAAACATTACAGCATGATCTTTTCATTCCATTTTGATCTGTAATTGATTGATATATATACAATTACTGGGCTGGTTTGATCTTGGTTTTCATTCCGTTTGGATCTTTATAAGTTTTAGGGCTGAATGCTATTTTGGGTCCGAAAAGAGTGAATGATCAGAATAGTTTCGATAAAAGAGTGGTTATACACAGGCTAAAGATCAAATTGACATGATTAAAGATAAAGTGTCTGCTGGTATAGATTATTAATTCGCATGTTGTTGATTATTAACGATATTTCAAGGATCAAGTTAGAATGATTTTAGGATCGTTTTGGAATGATAATTATATAATTGTTGTCTATTTGCCTTAATATTGACCTCTTTGCTTTGAGCTAAGCACCTGTTTATAAAAACATTCCGTTCTGATCTTATTGCGATTATATGGTCACGGTGGTGTGAGTTATTACACTTTCGGCGATATGCCTTTACTACATTTTGCAGTGATTAATGAAACCTATTACATATTTATTGTTTTTTGTACGGATATAAAGCGCTATACGGGATCAGAATGGAATGAAAATAGTAAAACAGGATCATTTTGGAATGAAAATTGGACTTAGCAGGAGTATGGCGGTTGCTTTAAAGGTAGGATGATAGTTTTTCTCTTAGGTTTTAGGCCAAAACGGAATGAAAATGTTGTATCTGCCAGTGATTCGTGTGTTTTTCCACCTTTTTGTGTGAAGATGAAGCTGTCGAAGATCTAAATGGAATGAAAACAGTTGTGATTTTGCAATGTAATGGAATGAAAATAGCGCTGACAACGCGACGAAATGGAATGAAAATAGAGGTGTGATAGTACTATATCGGGAGGGTTAAACCCCTTATAATGCCTAACATATACTAGATAGGCATGTTATAGTGTTGAGGCGGTATACAACGACAAAATGGAATGAAAATAGTGTTCTATTGAACCGATTTTCCGGTAAAAGATCAATTTGGAATGTTTTTAAAAAAACAGGATCAAAATGGAATGAAAATAAATAATATCGATTGATTTTGTCGGTATATTCACCAAGATTAGCAGGCAACACAGCGAAGTGAATTAGAAGCACATGGCCAAATATGAATAGTCCAGAAAATTTAAAACATTTATTAAATGGCGTAATACCAGTAACTGAGTTACCAAAAAATAGTCGCTTTCACAAGCAACAAGCTCTTGTTCATATGAGCTTTAAGTCGGTTAAAATAAATCGCCGTCAACAAACTGTATTGCAAGCATTGTGGCCAGCCGTGAGACATCAGTTTTATGAAAATAATGAAGGTGTTGAGCCTACGATTGATTACCTTGAGAAACAAGGTAAGACTTTTAGTATACATAAGCACTGGTTTAATAATGTTTTAAAGTACAATAGCAAGAGTATTAATAACATTAATATCTTACGAAGATTATTTGAACCCTTAGTAAATCAGCCTGTAGAGTTAAATTTCTTAGGGCAATATGATGTTTGGGGAGATCAAGATCTCACTACATCGATTGCAAGACAAGAAAGGCGTGATTCAATTGATTTAAATGCCCTGATTGCTCGTTTTAGTATAGATGAAAAGAACCCTGATTATTTAAAATTTGAATTTACCTCTCCCGTGTTGTTTTTAGTGGTGGGGCCTAAAAATGTAGGTAAAACACATTTATTGTATGGTTCTTTACCAGTCGGCGCTTCTATGTTTATAGATGATGTGAATGCAGCTTTTGAAGCCGGGAAAGATGTAATTGGCCCCTACCCTATCGATAAGTTTAAGCAAATGCTGAATCAGAGTCCTAATCAGGATATTGGAGCTTTTATCAATAAGAAGTTGATCCCGACTGTTAAGTCAGTGAATGAACTGGAGTATTTTCCTTTTGAAATTGATATTGAGAAGAATAATATTATTAAGCACTTCGGGGATAATAAAGGTGTTGGTAGAAAACCTGTAATCGGGATTAGCCTCAGGTTTAAAAGAAAAACTGAATCTTGTGAGGTTGAGCATTATCATAAAATAAAAAGTGAGATCAATGAGTGTTGGATTGGAATGTTATCACTTGGTGTAGCAAATTCAGGTAAGGAAAAATGGATTGAGCAGTGTCGTCTTGAAGGACCAGGTTCACCATTTGACACTAATTATGCGCGATGGATGGTAAATGCTGGTAAACAATTAAAAGCATACCTGGAGTTCAGTCATATTATGTATAGCAAAACTTCAGATTCAGCTAAGTATCGACCAAAACCAGCGGGGTTTAATTTAGGAGGTTTGATTAACAAAGAGGTTGTGTCACAAAAACTGGAGTACCAGGCCATCCAGGAACTGGTTGATCACACTATCAAAATTATGATGCCTAGTGAGAGGAATGACGCTCATTACAACGAGGCCGAGGAAAATCGGAGATTGATCAAAAGAAAACTTCAACGATTGATCATTGAAGACACACTAAGGATGCTGGAAAAAGAGAGTGAATTTGAAGTAGTAAGATTAAGGGAAGATTATTTGATTTATCTTGATGTGTTTCAAAGTGTCAATAACACGACTACACCTCAGTTAACCACAGATGATTCGTTGTATGATTTGCCGGAACCGCATGTTAGGTATCTCTTTGGCTTTCTAACGGTTCATTACAAAACCATTGGGTATCACTCGTATATATCAGCGCTGTATAAACTCAGCCCAAGGGCGTTTACTTTTCATCAACAAAACTCAAAATACGGCTTGGAAAAAATTAAAAACGATATCTGATTCTTTTAAGTATGCAGTGAGGGCACATCTCACTGCGTGTTTCTCATAAACGCATCCTGCGAACTAATACTTCCTTACACGCTCCTTATAGTTATAACGTTTTTGATTTTATAGACAATCATGTAACTCTTTAATTGAAGTTTTCTTTCTTACCAATGTTAAAAAGGGCTAATACATTTAGCTTTTGATGTAAATATATTGAAATATGTGAAATGCTGAATTAATTCAATTCATTATGTAACCCAAATTATGAAAGGTTGAGGGTTTTTAAGTTCCAATTGGTATGTGTTGAATCCTCAACGGTTGAGGAATGCTAATCTCCAGTAGGTCTGTACCATATCCTCACCGGTTGAGGAAATCCAAATTTCAGTAGGTATTTGCTAAATCCTCAACGGTTGAGAAATGCTAATCTCCAGTAGGTCTGTTCCAAATCCTCAACGGTTGAGGAATTCTAAACTCCAGTGGGTCTGTGCCAAATCCTCAACGGTTGAGGAGTTCTAAACTCCAGTGGGTCTGAGCCGAATCCTCAACGGTTGAGGAATTCTAAACTCCAGTGGTGCTGTGCCAAATCCTCAACGGTTGAGGAATGCTAATCTCCAGTAGATCTGTGCCATATCCTCACCGGTTGAGAAAATCCAAATTTCAGTAGGTATTTGCTAAATCCTCACCGGTTGAGGAAATCCAAATTTCAGTAGGTATTTGCCAAATCCTCACCGGTTGAGGAAATCCAATTTTCAGTAGGTATTTGCTAAATCCTCAACGGTTGAGGAAATCCAATTTTCAGTAGGTATTTGCTAAATCCTCAACGGTTGAGGAATTCTAAACTCCAGTGGTGCTGTGCCAAATCCTCAACGGTTGATAAATGCTAATCTCCAGTGGGTCTGAGCCGAATCCTCAACGGTTGAGGAATTCTAAACTCCAGTGGTGCTGTGCCAAATCCTCAACGGTTGATAAATGCTAATCTCCAGTGGGTCTGAGCCGAATCCTCAACGGTTGAGGAATTCTAAACTCCAGTGGTGCTGTGCCAAATCCTCAACGGTTGA
>NZ_JBVTQY010000079.1:0-7241 GCF_055755215.1 Planctobacterium sp. R6 | reverse complement strand
TCACTCAAACCTGTCATCCACCCCCTGTCTAACAATACGAAAAACTGAGGCGACAACTATCCTGACACAGGGGGACCCGGGAGCAGGAACAGGTATTTTATCATCAATCCTCGCATACCATCTAAGTACGCAAGCAGAAACTAATGATATTATTTTTCATGGTTTCGAGACAGACGAACGCCTGCATAATGATCTGGTGAGGGCCTGGGAATTTTTTACTAAACAAGCCGATATCAACTTAAATTATATATTGGATGGTGACTTCACGGAGCAAGCTAAACAAATATTGCAGGCGAACCACCTTCACCAAAGTAGTAGACCGGATTTTATTACGTGTAACCCTCCTTACAACAAGCTTAAAAGTAACAGTGAATTAGCAAGAGTTCTTAAAGACTACGGAGTCCCTGTTTCCAATCTGTATGCTGCATTTACTGTGCTGGCTGTGCAATGGCTTAATCCTCAAGGTCATTTACTGGAAATTTTACCCCGGAGTTTCTGCTCAGGCGTCTATTTCAAACCATTCAGGCGCTTCTTAATGAAAAATATGAGTATAGAGCATATTACTCTGTACAAATCTCGTTCTTGTTTTAAGAACGTTTTGCAGGAAAATATTTTGATTTATGGGTGTAAGAAACAACAATCCAGACGGATCAGGATCACTGTGGCCAATGATCCAACCAGCCCACCTGAATATGACCTGGTATTGCCTGCCGAAAGTATTTTATCTGAAGACGTATGGGCTTTGCCGCGCAACGTTCAGGATATCGAATTATTTATCAAGAATCAGTCCAGGACTTTCTCATTACAATCTTTAGGGTACCAGGTAAGCACAGGTAAAACCGAGCTACACCGACTCAAAGGAAATGTAGAAACCACCGTTGTTTACGCAGCAGATTTTGACAAACACGGAAACTGGACATGGGAAGAACGTCGTAAACCCAGAAGTGTATTAACAGAGACAAAGCGTTTGCTGGATTTACCGACAACTGGCGGCTATGTGGTTCTAAAAAGAATTTCCAGTAATGACGGTGAAAGCCCTGTGAGGTTAATGCCGGCATGGCTATCTCAAGAGTCTACGGGGTTAAGTACAGTATCCCTGGATAACCATGTGCAATATATACATAAAAATAATCACCCACTGTCATTAACCGAAGGTTTGAAACTGTGTGATTTTCTACGTAGCCAGGAGGCTCAGGCTGTAATGAGAACTATAAACGGCACGACACAAATTAATTGCAACGATATAGCGCAACTGCGATTTCCGGATATTTCTTGATCTATACTCCCATCTGACTCTGTTGAGGTGTTTGTATTTGTTACACCGAGTCATGAAACAAAATACAATCGGGGAAGATTTTGAAACAACTTGTAAAAGTTCCCACTGGGAACTATAATGGTATTAACTTCACTATTGGGTAAACGTAAAAATGAAAAAAGCGAGCATTAGCGAAATAGCGACTTCTGAACGGCTTTGGTGGAACCATAATTGCTATATTGATTTACCGGATTCCGGAAAGTGTGAACTGGTAGCTATTCATGGGAAGGACACGTCTAATGAGGGCGCCTATAAAGATCATGATGACTCTACACTGGTTTCATTGAAACCGGCGTCAGGAAAAGCGCAATTTCAACGCATGGTGGCTAATGACACTCTATTTGAGGTTCGTTTAGCTTAGCTAATAAAGGTATCCTTAACATGGAGATTAGAATATGGGGATGTATTTCGAAACGGCACCAGCAGAAGAATTGTGTGATTGCGTTGATGCACTGCTTACGGATGCTCAGGCAGAACTGATTGAACGTAGCCCTCAAAAAGAGCAAAGAATTGTATCAGTAGCACTTAAAAACCCTGACAACAGAGTTCGCCGTTGTGATTGTGCAAAATGTGATGGTTCAGGTATCAAACCTGCGTACCAACATGGCAAAAGATCACCGTTCATTGCTGATGGAAAGGAGGATAATTTGGACAAGTTACAAGTATTTGCCATAAAGTACGATCAAATCATAACAGCAACCATTTATATGTTGCTTGTTGCTGTTTGTATGATGACGATATTTCCTACTGCTTTGATTGGTGCGGAAGTGTTTTCTGTGGTCCATGCGGTAGTTCAAAATCTCTATGATGTGTCTAGTTACCAAGAGTCACATTTGTACTTATCGAGGCATTATGATTTTGAAATCTTCACCAGAGAAGTTGCGCATTGGTACTACATGACGTCTATGTTTGTAATCGCATTTGTGCTTACTGCAACCAACATATTGAAAAAGTCACTTATTCGTAAAATGACCATGAAAAAGTCAAATTTAAGTTAATGATCGGACGAGGAAAATTTAATCATGAAAATAAATATGATAGATGTATTAGATGAACTTGAGGGACTGCCTCAGTTTGTTAAAGATGAAGGCGCGGAATACACCGTTCTACTTAATGTGGTAAGCGGATTCAAGGTGTATATAGCACGCAAAGAAAAAGGGTTAATCAAAAAGGACGTAACTTTCGAAGGGCTAAATGTTGTGTATGAAAGGTTGACTCACGATGAATACGCGCCACCACATGGAGCATCGATTTCTGGTGAGCAGGTGACAAAGTTTTTGAGCCTTATGAAGGCACAAGCTAAGATGCTCTCCTAGTTCTGGAACTGTATTAATAAGATTGGAGAGTTCGATAATGTCTAGCAACGAACTATTTCTCGGCAGTGAGGATTTGAATTTTCACAAATTAATTCTTGGTAGATCAGGCAAAGGACGTAGCGTTTTGACTGAGCAACTTGCAAAGGAAAAAGGGATTAGTTACGAGGAAGCAGAGGAGTTATTAACCCCTTCTAAGGAGCAGATTGAAATACGTAAAAAAGCAGAAGAGGCGGAGCGCTTAAAACAAGAACAGCGTTTGTTAACAGTCAAAAAAGCATATTTAGAAAGTTCAGATAATGACGACTCTGAATTCTATGTATTTCATGACGCTCTCTCAGAATATCTAAACATTGAGTCCGTAACGCCGGAACAGATTGAAAAATTATTCTTAAGGTTACCTGCGAAGATCTTTGGCGCAGGCATCCAATGGGGTTTTAGTGATACTGAAGTCCGGGGTGAAATTTGGGGATTTGTAGAAAGTAATAAAGCTGAATTAGTTGAATTGCTTAAGGAGTAAAACATCAATGACAACGCTGTTTTACTTAAAGATTAGAAAAACCCAAAGTCAAAGATGAGAAAGGCATGGTCGGTTTATCAATAACTTGTGACGTCCTGTTGGTGCTAATCGCATTAGATTGGTTCACCAGTTTTGGCTAAATCGGCCCGTAGGAAATAAATGATGTTACATAAGTTTCACCTCACCTTGAGCGTAGTTTTTTTAATGTTTGCTTCTGTTATGCTAATTGGGCTTTTTGTAGCTAACAGTGGGTACACTCATGGTGTGATTTTGTTTCTCTTTACATTTGTTATGGGGGTGCTGCTCTTTACGGCATCAAAAGGCAAGAAGTCGTCAGATTCTGAAAATAACCAGCCTAACTTTAATGGTAAGAAACAGCCATTGTGAAGTTTGAGTTTTCCAAAAAAAAAGGATACTGGCATGAACTCTAAATATGCCCATCTTGTTATTGTTTTTATAGTGTTCTTCTTTGTGGCCGCTTCGGGGTTATTGCTTTTCACTGATCATGTGAAGGCACCAGAGAAGTATATTTATATGTTACTAATAGCTCCAGTTTCATGGTTGGCTATCAAGTGGCTACCAGTTAAAAATAGAGATGGGACATGATATGAACCAGGAAGAAAAGAACTTTAGAAACATCGTCGAATCACTCAATAGTCTAAGAGAGCTCGTACAGCAAGATATTGAGTTTATGATTGATTGTGACAACAATCCTTCTGAATTTGATAAAGAGAAGAGAATTGATGCGCTTATGGCAGGACTCAAGAAACTCGACAACACTCTAAAACCGCTTTTTGCGGAATTCAAATGACACTATTGGAAACGTAAGTGCCACATTGGTACGAATGCTAATTCTGAAGCATTGATGATCACCTAAAGCTGAGCAGTACCATTTATTAAAAATAGAGGAAAGTTATGTCTAGCAAACGCGCATCCAAGACGCTTAAAAGGAAAAGAAAAAAAGCATCAAAAGCTCAGGTTAATGTGAACAAAGAAACTGCAATATTAAGTAGTGCTACAAAAGAGGAACTGCAGTCGGTAAAAAGGTTAATGGCTATGGCTGAAGCCGAAGGATATAAGCTGACGAAAGGTAAGGCTTTATTCCATTTGCGGCAACAACGTAAAGAAAACGACATTAATTTTAAGCAGCTGGGTTATGAACGTACTACAAGTTCTGATGGGTTTGCTCAGTTTACTCGCCTGCCTCATCAGGTTGATAGCATGAGTACGGACAAAGAAGAATTTAGATGCAACCTGACGAGAAGGCTGGCAAGGCGTCTAGAGAAACAAAGTTTTGATGAGTTAACGGTGGGTGGTAGCAAGCTTCAATTTGATATGGCTTTAGCAATTGATGGCTACGCTTTCGAAATTCCGGAAGATGAAAGCCCTGCTGACTATGAACCATTATTGACTACGGATGAATATATGTCTGGTTACTACGATGAAGTCATTCATGAAGTATTTAAAGAGGCTCAAAACATATAGTAGATTTATCGTTCAGGCCACTACAACTGATGAACGGTTCACTGAATAAAATTTTTGGTCTTACTAAAATGATGCGACGATTTGCCAAACTATGAGACTTAAAGCTAAAAATGACAAAAGAAGAATTGCAATCCTGGTTAAATGAATATGGCCTTAATGCTGCGAAGGGTGCCAAGGTTCTTGATATTCAGAAATCTAAAATGAGTGAGTATTTATCAGGAAAGCGAAACGTGCCGGGTTATATATCTGCTCATATAGATACATTCAAACAACTTGCGCCCAGCAAAGCCGAAAAGATAATTGAAAAAAGATTATAAAACCACTTGTAAAAGTTCCCATTGGGAACCATAATATATCAACTAAATTAATCTTTTGCACTCCCGTAGAATGATTTCCAAATTCCTAAGCGGAGGAGGTTTCGATGCTTGAAGATGCCATAAATAGACTGATTGAATCCGGCCTTTCAGAACAGCAGGAAAGCGATCTTAATATCATTTTAGCTAGCATGGGTAGCGCGCTAAAAAGAGCAAACCAGAGTACAGTCAGGGCCTTACAGGCGCAGCAATTGACTGAATTAAAACTAAGCGCAGTATCTGCGCCAGTTCAATAATAGGAATATTTGCATCGGGAGAAGGTAATGTATAGAGAAGAAAAAACAGTCAGAAAACTGCCAGATCCGAAAGTCGAAAGCTGGTATTGGTTAAAGAAGCCCGGTAAAAAATGGGAACCAGTTTTGGTAAAACCATCTAGCGGATCATGGCCTGCAACTATCTATGATGTGCATCAGACTGATGTAGCACAAGTGAGCGGTGAGTGGGGTGATTACATCCCCTTCCCAGGCGAATAATTTCATAGACTGACAACCAGGAAATTATCATGGAAAATCATCAATTATTGTTAGACATCGAGGCAGGTAAGCCTGTCAGCAAAAAAATGCTGGCTGACTGGGTGAGAAGTTATTTCTCGCTCGGTTACGCAAATGCTGATCCCGAAGATGAGTTTTGTAATGGATATGCGTTTTGCATTGAGCAGCAATTGAAAGACATTAACAGCTAGGAAAGAGAAAATGGCGAGTGTTGAGTACTATTTTCAGACTAAAAATCCAAAAAAGTTGCGCAAAAAACTGAGCAAAGAACTCGATTCCAACGTTGAGCTGGACGCTGTCAGCTTCAGATATGGGGAAGCGAAACCAGATGTTCCCAGTTTAGAAAATTGGGTTCAATTTGATTCTTACTCAGAATGGCTTACTGATGAACATAGAAGTGAAGTGGAAGTCATTAAATCATGTTCTGAATTCTACGAAAATGTTATTGAGTCGCATGATGGTATTGGCGATTCTTGGTGGGGTTTGGGACAAGGCTTGGACGATTGATCGGCGTATGGGAATTTACATTATGACACCGTCACACTTTGAAAAGCTCATTAACGAACATATCGAGGCGGCAAAACATGCAGGTTTGCCAGGTACCGCTGAAGTCATAGAAAATCTTCTTGATGCAAGAGAGCGAGCTGCTAACGAACGCGAACGTATGAGTAAAGCATTGACAAAGCTGGCAATGGAAGTTCATGCCTTAGGTGTAGACGGTGTTCCCAAAAAACTGTTCGAAAACGTAAACCAGTTGCTAAGGAAAGGTGATTTATCGCCGTTTCTAACAGAATAATTCATTAATTGATTGGAAATATATGTCTGACTGACGATGGTTCGACTACTTTGTGTGAATAGGGAGAAATTTAATGAGTACCTGTTATTACTTACTTTCAGATGAGATGCATCAATGTATTCATATAGCTACATCGAGTATGGGGTCGTTAGGTGGCAGTATGGCTGATTCAATTTCTATGTTTTTTGGGGCGGTATTTAGTATCGGGTGGAAACTTTAAAGTCTTGCCGGTAAACCTAAAAATTTCACGGATGTGTCAGGTAACGTTTAACACAATTATGAGAAAGGAAATTGTAATGGCAACACCCTTCCCGGTTATGACTGATGACCAGCTTAAACAATGAATAAACAGTGGTTTTTCTCAATGTGTCGTTGAGGCGATGACTGACGGCACAATTTGTTGGGACATTAATGAATCCAGAGAGCGTGAACCTATTCATATTGTAAAACAGGGGGAGCGTTTTTGGTGTTGGCATTTCAAAGATGAGAACGGTGTTTACACTCATGACTACACGAACATGGCACCTATAAACGTACGTATTGATACTGATGTAAGCCTCAAGCTGATATACATGTCTGATAATCCAGATGACCCCGTTTTGTATGACACTGAACTCGATAAATCACCTAATATTACGTAAAGCCATGGAAGTGACCGATGGAGTGCGTGAGACGCGATAGGAGAAATAGATGAAAATTGTACAGAAAAATCCGGTACAGAAAATAATGGAAATTCGAACTACTGGTATTGGTGGTTCATCAGCTGGTGGTGTGGCTTCTGGTATGTCGCTGCATATCAAAGGAAAGATCGATACAGGTCAAATAAAAAATTGGGAGCTACAATTCAAATCTTTCCAGGAAGTTATTGACTCGGCGTTTTTCAAGGTAGTTGTCGCCTAAGCCGTTAAGCTGCTTCTTTTTTGCTCTCCGGATTAAGTTCCACAACA
>NZ_JBVTQY010000078.1:0-7638 GCF_055755215.1 Planctobacterium sp. R6 | reverse complement strand
GTTGTGGAACTTAATCCGGAGAGCAAAAAAGAAGCAGCTTAACGGCTTAGGCGACAACTACCTTGAAAAACGCCGGGTTCACGAGTAGCCTGAAATGGTCACATAATGCTAAACGGCAACGATGTTTGGAACTATTCGGTTCACTGTTTTGCAGAATTGTAATTATTGCACCATGGAACAATCATCACGCTACTTATTGCTAATCGAGGAAGAGCTGCCATCATCAATCAATGCGCAATACTTTATATATTGAATTTTTTCCTCGAAAATAAGGAGCGGCCACTCGCTTAATGTGGTCAGGGCAGGTGTCAGCAATGGTGCTTGCCATTTCAGGTTCAGCGAATGCCAAAAAGCGCCTCAATAATGATAACCTGTTAGCATGTTTGCCAAACGCCTCTATATCTGGCGTATAAGTTACCTCTGGCTCCTGAAGGTCGCCATGATTCGTTTTGGAGTAAACACTGATTCTTCGTACCACCTTTTGAACACCAATCACATATGATCTCTTAGTCGCCATGTTGATTTACCCTATAAGGATTTAAAGTGATTTTTTTACTTGCGGCTTTTTGGAGAAAAAAACTACGTTCAATACTGTCACCCAGTTGTTTAAAGGTAGTGTTAATGACGTTTTGAACTTCCCTTTCTGAATTTGCTTTATCCAGCTTGATTTCAAGATCCTGAAATCTATCTAACGCAATATCGCCTATGGTTTCAATCCGCCATAACTTCAAGTTAATGTCATTGACTGAAGATCCATGGCGAATGTCAATTTCATGCTCATGGTCATCAATAACCTTCACCTTTGCAGCATCACTAATAATGTAAGGTGAAAAAGTAATAACTGAGGTGAATCGATCTGCATTCTTTTTCAGGAAGGCTGCTTGTTCCTGTGCAGATAGCCCCGATTCAGGGAAGATAGCGATATTTTTATCACCTTCAGCCTGACTCGCGAATTCCCTCAACTTATCGCCATTTTGTGCAGTAATTACCATCATTTTGTTTCACCTGTTTAGTTTTGCTTCGGAGTTGTAATCTTTTTCAGATGCTCAATTGGCTCCAGGAAGTCTTCAACCCTTACCTTTCTGCCGTTACCTCCACTGCTGAGGTCATAAGAATTAACAATTTCACACAGTTGTCTGATGTTGCTTTCTGCCCGCGACAAATCTTTTTCTAGTTTATTCTCTACTGATAACATAGGAATATTTCCTCTTATTGGGTTGCATCGTTTTCTGTTGAATGCTTAGCAAAAATATCTTGCTAAGTCTTGTCACACTCAAAACTGTTAAAATTTTCAAAGTGCAAAGATTTACTCGTATCAACAACGTAATTACATTTAGGGTGTAGGTATATGACTGTTGAGTTATGAGTTCAGGCTGATCAGCTAAGTAGCCAAATCGGTATAGCCCTTTTCATACCCCATAAACTGCTCACAAAATTCAGGATGAAGCCCTCCCTGGTTAACTCCAAGGGACATTATTTCGCCGACAAGGCCACCAAGTTTGCCGGGGCGATTCAATCTGGATTTGGTTGTAAAGTTGTTATTGCCATCCTTGCGAATGAGCGTCGAGTACAATCCTGAGTAGGCTGTTTTGGTTGGATTTAACAAGGTGCAGCGCTGACCATCGGAGTAGATAGCACCATCTTTCATGTATCCGCGTGTTGGCATGACGGTCGTCGCATGACCATTACCATCAAGTATTTGGTTACCTTTTACAGATAGGCTTTTTGGCGCGACATGATGAAAATTTGCATGGCCATCAATACGTTCTTCCCCAAATTCAGCTAGCGTTATACCATTAAAAATATGAAAAGGAATTTCAGGGACAACCGCATTCCCGAGGCCGTTAATACGCTTAGTTCTCAATTTGATGGAACGTGGTTGTTCTGCTACTGCATTGGCCTTTACCCAATCAGGTGACTCTGACAATAAAGGGAATCGAAATGGCATCTCGTTAAAGTATTGAGCTGCCCAGCGTACAGTATCAAATACCCTTGTTTTCGTTGTTGCCACTTTTGTATGCTTGCGGTAAGCGACTACGTATAATCTGTGACGATAGTGTGGGAAACCAAACGAAGCTGCAGAGATTGTTTCCCATTCAACGATGTATCCCATTCGGTCAAATTCAGCCAGTATATAACTAAGCCCTTTTCGGTTAAGCCTTTCTGAATTTTCCAACACAATATAGGGGATCTCTAAATCTTCTATGATGCGAAGGTTTTCTCTAATCAGTCCTGACTGTTCTCCATCAATGCCGGAATCATCAAGCAAGTTCGCTGGTGTGACATTTTGACAGGGAAAGCCGGATGTCGCGATATCAGGAAAAGGTAAAACCCCCTCCATAAAATCCTCAAGGGTGACGCTAGATAAGCCTGACTCTTCACAAGGCACAATATCTTCTGTAGCTATACGTGCCGTATCTGGATGGAACTGCTCACTAAGAGCCATAGAACAAATGTCACCAGCATTTTCAAGGTCCAGTTTTGAATCAATAAGCTTATTGTTGAACGGATCTACTTCGCTGCACATGATGGTTTTTATCTTACCGTTCCGTTGGGCTGCGACATGAAACCCTCCAATACCTGTATGTAGATCAAGTGCATTAAGGTGAGTTCGTGATGATTGCACTGTCATGTAGTTGTGCTCCTTGATTAAATATGGTTTTCAAAGTCTGGCTTTATATTCAAATGGAGCCATTCATTGATCACGAGTTCGACGTTTTTTGAATATTCTTCAAGCCAGGCGTTATGTAAGTTTTCAACATAGCGCTTTAAGCCATCTTCACTTTTCTTTCCGCAGCTAATATCGCTCGGTAAATCCAGGACATGAATAAAAGCATGAGCTTTAGCAAATATTGGAGCGGCTTTCTCAGCACTTTCATGCTGAGCATTCTTAGCTAAGAAGTACCATGTAATAGCTAACTCTTTGACCCTGTTTTCAGATAACATTCCAATGCCTTTCAATAAACTAATTCAATACAGACGATGTAATTATATTAATTTCATCACCAGTGTCAATAATATAATTACATCAGCTTAATCAAAGCTACCGAGTAATGATGTGACAATCAAATAGCTTGCTGAGGTATCTAGCTTAGTTAAGGCTGCAAGAAGGGAGGGCAGGCGCGATTTGCAAGTTAAGTTGACCCAACGGATCGTTTGGACGGAACTGACCGGAATATTGCACTAAATGATGTTGCTCCCGGGTAAAATTAAAATTCTTATAAAAATGGCGGGTATTCTTGATATTCTACCCCCACGGCAAGCATCCCTGTACGTTAAAGGGTGCCAGTGCAGCATTCCGCTTTGAACTGGCAAGAAGTAACACTAAGCTGCTCTTTCTGTACAGCTTTCAGGATCGATTTCATCAACCCGTTTCAACCACTTTTCAAACACCTCTGTATCGAAAAAACGATAGTGAAATGAAGATGACACTTGTAATAAATTACCTTTGACATCCACAAAACCATCGCAGCTTTTTCTGACCCTGAGTTTGCGACAATCACGTCCAAACAGATAGTGATGTTCTTCCATCCAGCCAAGAAAATCAAAAGGGCTTAAACATCTCCCATGTAAACAAAGAAACTGGCCATGATTAGAAACTAACTGATCAGTGTAGGCCTGAATATCACTTGTATTATCATCACTTGGCCATGGACTCATGGGGACAGCAATGTTCCTGTTAGCTACGAATGCCTTTTCATTGTTGCGAAACATAAATATCGCCCGACAATGATAATTAGTGCTTGAAGCACCTGATACAACGCCTCTGTTTTCGGAAGTAAATAAAATGGTCATCTGCAATAAATCCTCTTGTCGCGGAGTGTACTCAATGATTTCCGGTTTTTTAAGTGAATCACATGGGATTGATAAGCTTGAACCTGGTGGCATTTTTGTTCTCTGAATTCAAGCGATACACATAAGGTCTTTAGCTACCGAAACGTCAAATGTTTCCTCAAACCACAACCATATATCGAATCGATTATCCCCCGGTTCAAAGTTTAAAAATGGCTCATCAATATTATCGCTATCTTCTTTCAGCGGAATATCCCCAAGTTTATCCCACAATCTTTTAGCTGCCTCCAGCTTGGTTTCACCAGACTTTATATATTTATTCATATTGTATTATTTCTCTTGAACGACATCACTGAACGTAATTATATCAGTTACAGTTTTGATGTAAACAATATAATTACATTTAATAAGGTGTAGCAGGGTTAATAAAGATTTAGGAAAGAACAAAGCCTCTATTTTTAGGGAGATATTCAGAGGCGTCTATGCTTATGTGTTTGAGCGCCTCATCAGTTATTGTTCCAGTAAAACGTTTCGGCTTCTTCATTCGTCATCAGGAAGCCGAAATATCCGACACGTGGTTCAGTCGATTCTAGAACAATGCCATTGTCAATAATTACGCACCAGGAGTGTTGTCTCCACATGCCATCACTGGAAAGTGCGTACCCAGTCATAAGCCCGAATCTTTCCTGGTTTTCATACCATATTTCTGCGCTATTCGCATGACATTGACTGGGATTTCCTTTTACAAACTCAGCCTTGTTTCCGTATAAGAATATGCCTCTGTCCTTTATCCGTTGGTAATCTTCCTCAAATATTGGCATGCAAACCTCCTCACCACCAAACGCCAATATCATCTTTATAAGCTCCCTGTTAGCCGCTACAGCCTTTAATTCAGACTCATTAAGGGAACCTTCAAAATTGCTTGCCCACCATTTATCCGTTAAACGAGCTTTCCATTCGCTATTGATGGGGTTGCATACAACCGGTACCGGCATTTCTTCTGGAGTCAAAATTTGATTAGGTAGTGGTGGGGGGACTAATTGTAGTTGATTAATATCTGATAGTTCACACATGCTAGAATCCTAAGTTGGCGCTGCTCTGTAAATTAATAACCCATGATCAAGGTATCTTCAAAACAGTGTACCAATGCGTTGCAGTCTCTGGTTAGTTTTTGACGTTTGTCTGAGTTTCGTAGTCTCTGGTCATCAGCCACAGTTTCATGTATTTCATTACAGAGCCACTCTGTAGAACGGCCCTTTTCCAGGTATAATCCACCTGTATTGCAGAACAGCATGAATAATGTCTTATGTTTTTTTAGTTTTCAGCATTTAGTTCTGCTGAAAAGTGATTTTGATTTACTTAACTTATCATTCAATAATGTGACCAGTTCAGCTTCTAAATTTAAATGCGCCGTCCCTTTTTTGAAAAATTTTATTGCTCCTCCGCTAAAGTGAATTGGTTCACTGAAAAATGAATCAACATCAGTTGCGCTGTGATGGTCTTCCACTAACTTCCAAAGGTATGGGGATTCTAGTTTTTGCTCTATTACCTTCGTACGTTTGCCGAAGGTAATACGTGAGAGAATATTCAATGTGTCACGAAGATAGCTATGGGCGTCAACCTTAACGTATCCAGCCCGGCAAGAGCAGGTGTCCGTGAAAACCGTTTTCTTCTTAAACCTAAATTTATCGTTATTTGCGTATGATTGATCGCCATTGAGCACACTTTGCATGAGACTATCAATCAATATTTCATCCTGGCGATCTATTAGATCTGATAGCGTAGAGTTAACGTTGTCTACAGTAAATTCCAATGGATTAGCATCAAGTTGTGCCCTGAAAGCTTCCTTAGAAGTCTTGCACATGAGCGAATATATGTTTAGTCGATTGAACAGTATCGACCACAAGTTTGAATCCAAAATTTTTTTAAACATGCTGCGTAAATCTTCAGGAGATTTAGTCAACATGCTAACGTCTCTGGGCTGCATTCTAACCGAATTTTCACCCAGGACATGTCTAAGCTGAATGAAAATAATATCCAGGTAGTCATACGTAACAGCCCTATGAGCAGGTATGAGTTTATCCATTTCGTCACAAATAGAATGGGCCTGGTGTGTCAGCTGAAATTGCTTAAACATTACATCGATGAGTAATTGACGTTTGCTCACCAGTTGTTCAATTAATCGCGTTTGCGTAAGTTCATTCATCTGTAGATCCTTACTGTTATTTCTTCAATTGAGGTGTAATTATAATAATTACTTCTGGTGTGTCAATATATTAATTACATCATTCTGTTGAACAGATGGCTTGTGAATGATGTTTTTTCCAATTGAAAATCAACAGAGGGGAAGGGACTTAACATCTTGGTATTGCTGGTGGCTTTCTCAGAGTGCTAATGGATGGAAATTCTCTCGCATGTTTTTAGGTCTTCTAATTGCCACTTCATTATGAAGTGGGCAGGTTGTCGCAATCAATGACTATCAGTCAGATGTTTTTCGAAATTGCATTTACTAAAGCGTTAATGTCATTATCGATTCGATGTCGATCTACTTTCCCTAGTTTATAATCGTTATGCATTGGCTCAATAATCCATACCAGAACATCTGTCATTGGGGGGAAATACCCGTGAACATACCAGGTACCAACCTGTTCAGTGATTGCCGAGTTGACTAGCCTGGCCTTATCTTCTGAACGAGAAAATAAAACGAATGGTCTGACAGAATCTCTTTTAAATGGACTTAAGTTAAACAGTTTTTTATTAACGGGATGTCCCTCACATGAGGACAGAGGCGCAGCCCCATAGGCAAAAAGAATGTCGCATAAAGGATGGATCCCTTTTTCCACTGCCCCTTTAGCAATAGCTTCTTGATACGTGAATTGAGCAGGGCCACCTATGTTGTCCATTAGTTCTCTCTTATCTACGTATTAATAGTTAATAAATTTCCTGATTCAGAAGCAGGCAATATACAGTTGTTGCAAAACTCTTATGAGTATATGGATACATTCAAACGCCTCATGGATAGTTGCAGCAAGGAAGAACTGAACTTTTTATGCAATCAACTGAATGGCCTGTACCGATTTGCGAAGTTACTGGAAAACATGGCTCAGGGAATACAGGATGGGCGAATATCCGTCCCTAAATCCCACTAGATTATAGTGTCAGTTATTGTGGTCTCATTCCTAGCTAAAGTGAGCCAACTGATTATGTTTGCAAGCCCGTTCCTGGTTAATCTGAGTCCATTACTGATAAATTTGAGCCAGGTATCCGGCTTATTCTCAGTTAATGTGAGCCTGCGGAACGGGATATAATCAAGTCGGCGGGGTTAGGTTCGCAAGTCGCTACAAATAGTCGATACCTTAACAGCCAAAACCGAAAGCCATTCTGGTTTATCAAGTTTTGATAACTTTTTTGAAATACGGTCCATACCTTCTAGCTCAGAGAGTTTCGCCGATTCTTGCCGCAATGTCGGACCGTTCACTGCCGAACGATGACGCTCTTTCAGCCAATATTTTGGCATGAGTGGCCATGTGTTCTAACTCACCTATCCGATCAGTCATTTTGGCCGTTTCCTTCAACTTTTGAGCCGCCTGATATTCCAGGGAATTAATGTCAATACTCTCTGAATCAACACCAGCATTTATCTCAAGTGCCAGGATCAACTCATCTAAAGACAACATAGCGGGCTGTGATTTTTCTTCAGGCATGTTATGAGCATTGTTATTGACCTGAGACGCAAATGGCCTGATTGTTTTTAGTTGAGCTATTAAGTCCCCCCTGTGTCAGGATAGTTGTCGCCTCAGTTTTTCGTATTGTTAGACAGGGGGTGGATGACAGGTTTGAGTGAAA
>NZ_JBVTQY010000077.1:0-8413 GCF_055755215.1 Planctobacterium sp. R6 | reverse complement strand
GTTGTGGAACTTAATCCGGAGAGCAAAAAAGAAGCAGCTTAACGGCTTAGGCGACAACTACCTTGAAAAACGCCGAAGGTACCAGTGTAATAGCTCAGGAATTTCGCCCAGGTAAACCAGACACCTCGCCAATGACACGCATCGAACAGGTAACCTTTGAGCAACAACACAGCTTTACAGAAGATATTGCGCCATCCAAAAGTAAAGTTGAGCATAACAGTGATAATTTAAATGGGCAGCATAAACCTGAGCCAGATGTGCTACGCAACAAAGTCAGAAACGCCTTGAAAGACCAGATTAACGCCGGACAATTCGAACTGGATAATCAGGGACAGCAACTGGTTATTCGGATAAAAGAACATGGTTCCTTTGCTTCGGGCAGTGGATTTCTGCAACCCAGATTAAAACCGGTGTTACAAAAGCTCGGCAATGTTCTGGTGGATATTCCTGGGCAATTGGTGGTGTCCGGTCATACAGACAGCAGGACCTTAAGCAATGAGTTATTCCAGGACAATCTGGAACTTTCTGCGGTCAGGGCTATTTCGGTGGCACGGGTACTCAACTACAACGGACAACTAAACAACCTCATCGTCAGAGGCATGGCTGCCAGCCAGCCACTGGTGCCCAATGATAGCCCGGAAAATATGCGCCAAAACCGGCGGGTTGAAATCACCATATCGCAAGGCAAAGCCAAAGAGTCCGCATTTTTGCCTCTGTTACCCAAATAAATGAAATGTTAAACGAGAATTCTGTAAATGGATAAAGGTTCAGTCATCGGCATATTCCTGGTTATTTTTGCGATAGTTGCCGGTATATCCACCGGCGGTGAATCCATCAGCAACTACATCAGCCCCAGCTCAATCGCCATTGTTATACTGGGGACCCTCGGGGCAACTATGTTGAGTGTCAGGCCGAAAGTGTTTCTCAATGCCACGGGCAATATCTGGCTGGCTTTTAAAAGTAACAGTCACAATATGGAAGAGACTATCGACGTCTGTATACGAATGGCGGATAAATCCAGAAAAGGCGGTTTATTAGCTCTGGAAAATGAACAGCTTGATGACCCTTTTGTAGCCAAAACAGTGGATATGCTGGTAGACGGTTACGACCATGAAACCATTGATGCCTTACTTAATAAAGAAATCTATCTCACCCGGGAGCGCAATCAGCAATCGGTCAAGGTAATGAAGACCTTTTCTGAGTTTGCTCCCGCCATGGGCATGGTGGGTACCTTAATTGGTCTGGTTGCTATGCTGCAAAATATGGAGGACCCAAAAACTATAGGCCCCAGTATGGCAATAGCACTGTTAACCACACTATATGGCGCCTTGATTGCCAATGGCATTACTACGCCTTTGGCGAAAAAGCTCAACGCCCGCAGTAATGAAATATTGCTCTATCAAACCCTGGTCAAAGACGCTGCGCTTAAGATCATGCAGGGGCAAAACCCCAAAGCTACCTATGAATTTCTGCAAACCTACGTGGAAACTCACAGGCGCAAATCATCAGATGAACTTAAACAAATCATTTCAGGGGGTTAATCCGCTGACTTTCCCTGAAATCAGGGGGATTTTTCTACTCCTGAACCAAAGCACTGCCGGACACCTAAAGCGACATTGGTAACAGCAGCCCTCAAGTGAGCTTTTACCAATCCAAAACCTGTACTTCAGTACAGTATATTTAGATGAAAAATTGCTTTAGCTTTAAATGGTCCCGAGATTACAGGGATAAAAATCAAACAAACAAGGACACAGTTATGAATGAATTAAACATTTCAGAAGTAAACAATGTATATGGCGGCAATCCCGCTGCGGGCTTTGTCCCGGGGGCACTGGTTGGCGGTCTGATCTATGATGGCATCAAATTTATCGCAAACGAGTTAGCTTCGACACCGCGGCGAACCAGTAGCGGCGGACAAATGTCCCGGAACAACGGTGTTGCCAGCAGAATACAACGACAATAAAAAGTTTAATTAAACACACCTTTGCAGCACTTTTTCAGTGTTGCACAGGGTGTTACAGAGACTAACCAATGCTGGAATTTAAAAAGCTCAATCCCCTCTATTGCAAATGGGCAATCGCCCTGACTTTTATTTTGAACCCCATTTCTTCTGAGCTATACAGACCCTGGATCTATAAAAATAATGTCTGGGATTTTGGTGTTGCAAACTCAATGACCAGTTACCTGGGATGTATAACACTCATCTTCCTTGCCATTTATTTAGATAAACTGCAACCAACTCTCAAAACCATTGTTGCGGTTTCTGTCGGGTGTGTGCTCTACGAGTGCATTCAACCCTTTTTTAAACTGGGTGTGTTTGATATTGGCGACATCGTCGCCGTGCTGTTGGCTAGCTTGTCTGTCATTGTTATCTTGCCCACCAAAATCAGTCCTATAAAAAGCAAGCATCAAACAACTACCAATAACTAATTTCAAACAGTCGTTTAAATTTTTAACAAGCCTGCTACACTCAGTTATCAAGCTGACCATTCAAGGATAATCATGTTAAAAGCAGAATACCAACACCGTGGGCCTGTGCCTCAGGACGTCATCAAGGCAATTGAATTTGAAGCGCCTGAATTACAAGCAGATGAAGTCTTACTGGAATTGCAGGCCTCTCCTATTAATCCTTCTGATGTGCTTACCTTAACCGGTTTATACGGCATTTTGCCGCCTTTACCGGCGATTGGCGGTAATGAGGGAGTCGCCAGAGTGGTATCGCTGGGAGGTAATGTCACAGGCCTGGTCGAAGGCCAGTCGGTATTACTGCCTGTAGGGATTGGCACCTGGTCAACCCATATTGTTGCACCGGCTAAAAAGCTCATCCCGTTGCCTGAAGGAGCGGATCCGCAACAGCTTTCGATGCTTTCCATAAATCCACCGACTGCGGCATTAATGCTATCAGAGTTTGCCGATTTAAAACCCGGCGACTGGGTTATCCAAAACGCAGCCAATTCAGCGGTGGGCAATTACTTGATCCAACTGGCTAAGTTAAAGGGCCTCAGAACGATCAATATTGTACGTCGCGAATCACTGATACAGCCTTTACAGAATATCGGCGCTGACCTGGTACTGGTAGACGGAGACGATTTACCTAAACGAGTTCGCAAAGCCACCGACAAAGCCGACATTAAACTGGCTATTGACGCAGTAGGCGGAGCGGCATCTAACCGATTAGCAGATTGCCTGGCCACTCAGGGTACGCTGGTAAACTATGGCATGATGAGCGGAGAAGCGGCGCAGGTTTCGTCTGCGAATCTGATTTTCAAAGATATCACTGTGAAAGGCTTTTGGTTGGCTTTGTGGTTTCAACACGCCAGCAAAGAAGCACAGCAAAAGCTGTATAACGAATTAGCGATGCTGATAGCTACCGGTAAGCTATCTGCCCCCATTGACAAGGTCTTCAAGGTGGCAGACATTAAAGAAGCGGTTGCTTATGCCGCACAAGGCGAACGCAATGGCAAAGTACTGGTAACCGCATAAAAGCTCTACGGCGACTTAAACAAGTCGCCTTGTTTACTTTCCGACATCGACAAACTTTTACTCCTTTATTTTTATTGCTCCTCAAACTTTTTCATATTGATTGACGACTTACATAACAATTCCCTGACAAAAGGTCGTTGCTATGAAAAGTTTAGACAAGATCGTTATTACGTCTGCTACCGGTTTATTAATCTCCATCTATGCACTGGCAAATCAGACATTGCCTGCAACATACGCCGCAGCCATTAACGATTGTCAAATCATCAAACACATTGCGCTGTCGGAAGAAGAGACCAAAGCCTGGTTGAAAATCCAGTCCCTGGAAGAACAGATGAAATCCATCCACCAACCCTTAAAATCGGTTGAAAAACAGCTTTCAGGTTATGGCAAAGAAATTGAGGAACTAACCAGATTAGCCATCCAGGAGACTGAACAAACACTGTACATCGACAAAGAACTGATGAAAGAGCAGCAAATTGTGGCCGATAAGCTGTCCGCTTTGATGGCGGTCCATGAGGCAGATTTTGAAGCGCTGGGCAGTCTGGGAGAACAAATTAGCGCCGAAACCGATATATTTAGCGACACTATTGAAGATGCTTTTACCGGGCTGGATTACCAAAGGGTTGAGATCTATTCTGCAGAAGAAGGCCCAAATCTGGACTACTGCTCTGCAGATAACATGATGTGATCACTATAACGCTTGTAACAGGGCGGTTTCCCGCCCTGTTGTTCCGTCTTATAGCAGGCTGATACCCGGACTGGCCACCGAAGATTCAGCAGTGCGCGCCCTTGCAACGTTTGCAGAGTACTCCGTACTGCTGATGGTATCCACATAGTGCCATTCACTTACCACTTTATCAGCCGTAAAAGTCAGAGTCATAAAACCCCGGTCCATGGCATTCACGTATTGCAGATCCTCGACTAACTGTTGAATACCAGCTTCCGTTGCCGCCAAATCTTCGGGAGCGATCCCCAGATACACTTCCAGACCGGGAGAAGACACCGAAGGCGTCGCAAACTCGACACCGACAATATCCCCATTAACATCTTTTAAGTTATTGGCCCAGGCGTTATGAGTATCACCGGCCAATACCACCAGGTTTTTATTCAATTGTTTGGCGGTTGCTAACACGACTTCCCGTTCGTATGCGTAACCATCCCATGCATCCAGATTGTATGGAATAGAAGGTAAACTTAGCAGAGTCATCACCTCGGGTGTTAGCCGTGCACTGTTTGCTTGCAGATACGCCAGTTCCTCTGCCGTCAGTGTAGGATCTCCGGCTTGTGCACGTTGAGCCAATATCGCAATCTGCGCCAATTCAGCAAATTGACTCACCGACAGTTGTTGAGTGGCGATCGCCGCAGGTAGCATCATACGGCCCATCAACACTTGCTGGCCCAGTACTTGCCAGGTAGCTGTAGACATAGTCATAGCACCTTGTAACCACTGCAATTGTTCCGCGCCCAGCATAGTGCGATTGGTATCACTAACATCAGCAGTGAAGCTGGCGGCATCTAACGCGCCTGTAGCAGGGTCTATATAATTGGCGTAATCGAGTTGCTGATCTCTCGCCACAACACGCGTATCCAACATATACAAGTCCAACAGATTACCAAAATTAAACTGCCGGTTAATGACTTCATTATTATCTTCGATTACTGGTCTGATTGGCATCCATTCGAAGTAAGCCTGTAGCGCGACTAACTTACGCTCCTCAAAGTCTCCTTCTTCGACCTGATGGTTTTCAGCACCATCTCGCCAGGTGTCATTGGTAACTTCGTGATCATCCCACACCGCGATAAACGGTACTGCGGCGTGTAATTTTTGCAGGCTAAGATCTGTATGGTATTGTGCATAACGCGTGCGATAATCACTTAGAGACACTAATTCTGTTTCAGGTAATACTTCCCGGCCCATAGCGGCAGCATTTTCACTGGCATAACCATCCCGGCCATATTCGTAAATATAGTCGCCTAAATGCAGCACCGCATTTAGTCCGTCTTGCTCTGCGGCTAAATCATAAACATTAAAATATCCAGCCGGAAAATTTGAACAAGACATAACAGCCAGTTTAACAGCAGAAACATCACCTTGCGGTAAGGTTTTAGTCACGCCAACGGGTGATGTACTTTCTCCGCTGATAAAGCGATAGTAATAGGTACTATTTGCCGCCAGATCAATCGCATCGATTTTCAATGTATAGTCGGTATCGGCTGAAATATTAGCAGAACCATTTGTGACCAAAGTCTGAAATTCAGCATCACTGGCTACTTCCCAACTGACGGGCAACTCCCCATCAAAGCCTTCTTCAACCGGGGTAACCCGGGTCCAGAGTATGACTGCAGACTGTGTCGGATCGCCACTGGCAACCCCGTGTTCGAATGCAACAGGTATTGGTGTGGGTTCAGGTACGGGTGTCGGTTCGGGCACTTCAGGCAACGACAAATCGTTACCATCAAAACAGGCCATCAATCCGGAAGATACAATGGCTAAACCCACTCCCCTGGAAGTGAGCTTTAAAAAATGACGTCGGGACAGAGTGTTTATTTTCATGGGTCTTTTCTTATATATTAGGGTTTTAAGAACGTATCATGACCCGATCTGATGACAGCTATGTTAAAAACAAATAACTAAATTCACACTTACAAGACAGCGTTTACGGATACTTCAATTTTAAAATGAGTTTAGAGTCCAGTTCAGACTTTCGTAGCGCATCTTGCCAGACCAGGTCAAATAACTCCTCAAAGCTGCCATCGGATTGCATTTCTTTCAAGGCTTTTTCCAAATCCAGGGCCAAATGCGCATTCTCTTTGCTAAAATAAAAGTTAAAACTGATGGGGTAATACAGCGCGATACTGGGAGAAACGATCATGTCTTTTTCCCGAAAATGTTCTAATTCTGACCAGGCCTCGAACACACTACGCGGCAAGTAGTCTACCCTACCCAGCTCCAATAACTTGAACAAACCAGCATAAGAACTGGTACCCTGAACGGTAAAGCCGTTTGCTTTAAGGATTTGATAATCAGGCCAGTCTGGTGACAAACCGGCGACATTTCGTTGCAACTTAACCCGGTCCAATTGTTTAAACTTTTCCAGGTTATTTTGCTGAATAAAAAGCAAACGATAACCGAATAAACCTTTATATATATCGAAATTAACTTCTTTTAAGTTCTCTTGTCGCTCTGCGGTAGAAATAGCCCAAAAGACGTCAATACCAAGTCCTTTTTCTACCAGCTTTAAACTGCGTCCTCTGGGCATTTGCAACTCGCCTGGATAAAGATCGTATTCTGAGAGTGATTCTGAGCGGGAAAATGCCAGACGCAACAATTGCAACGGGTAGCCCGTTCGTTCATCAAAATGTGCCTCTGCTTTGGGGTAGTACAACTTGTTCGCCTGCGCCTGCACAGCACAGGCGATAACACCTAACAACAGCAAAACTAAGGCTTTACGCTTCATGAAATGTCCATCACTTAAGTTTTAAACTCTACATTCCTAAGTGTAGCAATTAATTGCGGTAAATTAATTTACGAAGACAGCAAGGGTACAAACAATTTCTTGATAGGCCTAGTAACAGACCAGAAACATACATTGAGCTAACTTTGACGAATCGCCGCAGTTAGCTCGTGATATCGGGGAGAAAAATTACATAAATGGTTCTTTGTAGAGAATAATCACAGCTATTACCAAAATTGCTAAAGAAATAAAGACCTTGATCATATCGTTTAGCACCTTCGAAACTGCATCAGACATGTTTACCTCACATGCAAAAACCGTTTTCAGATCGAAATAATAATCCTAAATCTCCGTCTCAGCACTAAAATAAAATAACCAAAGATCAGATAGTTACAACTCTCCTTCTTTTACACTAATCTGTAAACAAGACTCAACATGATACCACGATGGGTTGGGTTGTCATTGTAGATTAGCGTAGCTAATCGCTAGTTAAGATAAAACAGAACTATCACATGGGGGTGAGAGAGGAACAAAGGAGCGAATACCTGGAGCTTTGTCAGGGCTGAACGACCCGGCAAGGATGCCGGGGCTGGGTGACGGTCATCAGGGATGTGTTTACGACGAACCTGCACAAACAACCATTACTTAGCCCGGCCAAACGACTGCACATGGGTGAAACCCGTTTAAAAATAGCGAATACCTGGAGCTATTTTAGGGTTGAACGCGAGACAAGGGGACGTCGAGCTGGAAGCCCCTACCATGGAAGGTTTAAACTTCATAGCTTAAACACAAACAAAAATAGATTACTTCTAGTTACTAAAACGCTGGCAGCCATCACAGGGACGTTTGTGCCCGGTACACTAATCAGCAAACAAGTCTCAACATGATACCCGATGGGTTGGGTTTCCCATTGAGGAGTGACACCAACCTTCGATTTGATGAAGGGTTGCCGCTGAATCGGATAAATGAACTAAATTGAATAAATCGCAGGCAATAAAAAAGGGTTACCTTTCGGTAACCCTTCTTCAAATTGAGAGCCTGGCGGTTGCGCCCGCCATGGATGGCGGAAGTGTCGGAGATTGTCGGGAACAATCTCGACCTACTTTATTCGTCTCATCCCTGAGACTCCCCCCTTCGGGGGCCGTGCTAAAGCACGTTCAAAATCATTCCCGATGATTTTGTCACATGGGGGTGAGGCCGGTATCTTTAGGCGCGCAGCGCCGCCCGGCCGAACGACTCGCCATGGATGGCGAGGCTGGCTGCCATAAGCTACATGGATGTAGTGAATGCCGTTTTTGCAGGAGCAAAAAACGGCCACAGGGATGTTTGTACCTCGTACGCTAATCAGAAATATAATGTTGAAGCTTTCCCGATGGGTTGGGTTACCCATTGAGGTGTGACACCAACCTTCGATTTGATGAAGGGTTGCCGCTGAATCGGATAAATGAACTAAATTGAATAAATCGCAGGCAATA
>NZ_JBVTQY010000076.1:0-8523 GCF_055755215.1 Planctobacterium sp. R6 | reverse complement strand
TCTGATCGAAGGCCAGGAATTTAGTTCAAAAAAATCCCCACTAATTACTTAGCAGGGATTTGTGTATAAGAGACAGCCGCAATGGAGCCTTTGTGCCTATTGGAAGTAATTAAGCTTCTTTTGACTTTTCACGAGAAGCGCGTTTACGATCATTCTCGGTTAACAGCTTCTTACGGATACGGATGCTGATTGGTGTTACTTCTACCAGCTCATCATCGTCAATAAATTCCAGGGCCTGCTCCAATGACATTACGATTGGTGGCACCAGGTTTTGCGCTTCATCAGTACCGGAAGCGCGCACGTTAGTTAACTGCTTGCCTTTAAGTGCGTTTACGGTCAGGTCGTTATCACGGCTGTGAATACCAATGACCATACCTTCATACACTTCAACGCCGTGTCCGATAAACAGACGACCACGGTCCTGCAAATTAAACAGGGCGTTAGTCAGGGCCTTACCAGGTGCGTTAGCAATCAATACCCCGTTCTTGCGTTGACCGATGTTACCACCTTTGTGGTTAGCGTAATGATCAAACGTGTGGTACAACAAACCCGAACCTGAGGTCAGAGTCATAAATTCAGTCTGGAAACCTATCAAACCACGGCTTGGGATCACAAAGTCCATGCGCACCCGGCCTTTTCCGTCCGGAGACATATCGGTTAATTCACCTTTACGCAGGCCAATTTGTTCCATAATTGAACCCTGGTGCTCTTCCTGACAGTCAATCGTCAGTGTTTCGAACGGTTCCTGTAGCTGACCGTCAATTTCCTTAAGAATAACTTCAGGACGAGATACAGCCAGTTCGTATCCTTCGCGACGCATGTTTTCAATCAGAATGCCCAGGTGCAATTCACCACGACCAGATACCCGGAATTTATCAGGGTTGTCCGTTTCGTTGACGCGCAAAGCCACGTTGTGCACCAATTCAGCTTTCAAACGATCCAGGATATTACGCGAGGTGACGAATTTACCTTCTTTACCGGAAAACGGTGACGTATTGACCTGGAAAGTCATGGTAACGGTAGGCTCATCAACCGACAGCGGAGGCAAAGCCTCAACCTTGTTCACGTCACAGATGGTGTCTGAAATTTTCAGCTCACCCAGACCGGTTACCGCGATAATGTCGCCAGCGTAACCAGCGTCCACTTCATGTCGCTGCAGGCCCATATAGCCCAGTATCTGGCCTACTTTGCCATTGCGTTTTTTGCCATCCGCCGTCACAACAGTAACCTGTTGATTCAGTTTAACGCTACCGCGGGTAACACGACCAACACCGATTACACCTACATAAGAGTTATAATCAAGCTGCGAAATCTGCATCTGGAGAGGACCATCTATATCTGCATCAGGTGGTGATACCTGATCTACAATGGTCTGAAATAGTGCCGTCATATCTTCAGCAGGCTGGTCAGAATCTAACGACGCCCAACCGTTTAGCGCTGAAGCGTAAACCACCTGGAAGTCCAACTGCTCGTCAGTTGCCCCCAGGTTGTCGAACAAATCAAATACCTGGTCCATTACCCAGTCAGGACGTGCGCCCGGCTTGTCGATTTTGTTAATCACAACAATCGGCTTTAATCCCTGAGCAAAGGCTTTCTGAGTAACAAAACGCGTTTGCGGCATTGGGCCTTCCTGCGCATCAACCAGCAACAGTACAGAGTCAGCCATTGACATTACACGCTCTACTTCACCACCGAAATCGGCGTGTCCGGGCGTGTCAACGATATTGATACGGTAATCGTTCCATTTAATCGCTGTATTTTTCGCCAGGATAGTAATACCACGTTCTTTTTCAATGTCATTGGAGTCCATGACACGTTCTTCAGTCTCACCCCGGCTTTCAAGGGTTCCTGACTGCTGCAGAAGTTTGTCTACCAGGGTTGTTTTCCCGTGGTCAACGTGGGCTATAATGGCGATATTACGCAACTTTTCTATGGCTACCGGATTGGCTGTCATTTAATGATTTCTCTGTAACTTATTAAAACGATGGCGGACGTCTTCGTCAGCACGCTCAGGTGCTCGGTTTTTAACCGGATGAGGTCAGCGAGGCGCGGATTTTACAGGGTTATCAGAAAATAAGCGATTGAAATCTAAACTTTCTTCAGAATATTCACTGGATTGTCATATTTACAGGTTCAGTTTATTTATTTAACGCATTATTAGACTATGTCTTTGCACCAATATGGATATAGACTAGTGTTTTAACTGATAAACGCCAATACATTGCACTAATTTGGATCGTTATGCACCATACTGGTGCCTGCGGATATAAAAACAGTAACACTGACAAACAGGTGTTTAATATAACCCTATGTTTTATATCGACTTTTATTAAATATTAAGATGGCATGAAAATAGCTAAATACACAAGCTATAGATATAAGCTATGATTTCAGGAATTTTTAAGGTGTTTCCTGACACCAACTATGACCTACTCAACCGGAGGACAATATGTCAGTAGAATCGGCTTTAGCCTTGATTGCAGAAAGTGAAGCAAAGTTTGTTGATCTGAGATTTACCGATACAAAAGGTAAAGAGCAGCACGTTTCTATCCCTGCAGGGCTTATCGACGAAGAGTTTTTTGAAGAAGGTAAAATGTTTGATGGCTCTTCAATCGCAGGATGGAAAGGAATCAACGAATCAGACATGATTTTGATGCCAGATCCCGCTACTGCTGTATTAGATCCTTTTGCTGAAGAGGCACAGGTTAACATTCGCTGTGGTATCGTTGAACCTTCTACTATGCAAGGCTACGACCGCGACCCTCGCTCAATTGCAGCTCGCGCTGAAGAGTATCTAAAATCAACAGGTATCGGTGATACCGCTTACTTCGGTCCAGAGCCAGAGTTCTTCTTGTTTGATGACATCCGCTTCCACACTGAAATGGGCGAGTCTTACTACATGATCGACTCATCAGAAGCCAAGTGGAACTCAGGTGCAGAGTTTGAAGGCGGTAACCTGGGTCACCGTCCTGGCGTAAAAGGCGGTTACTTCCCGGTACCTCCGGTTGACTCTGCTCATGACATTCGTACCGCAATGTGTCTGGTTATGGAAGAAATGGGCCTGACAGTTGAAGCTCACCACCACGAAGTAGCCACAGCGGGTCAGAACGAAATCGCATGTCAATTTAATACTATCGTTAATAAAGCAGACGAAATCCAAATCTACAAATATGTAGTTCACAACGTTGCTGATGCCTACGGTAAATCTGCCACCTTTATGCCTAAGCCACTGGTAGGTGACAACGGTTCTGGTATGCACTGCCACCAGTCTATCAGTAAAGATGGTCAAAACATCTTTGCCGGTGATAAGTACGGCGGTTTGTCTGAAGAAGCCTTGTATTACATCGGTGGTATCATCAAGCACGCGCGTGCCATTAATGCCTTCGCAAATGCTTCTACTAACTCCTATAAGCGTTTAGTACCTGGTTTTGAAGCTCCGGTAATGCTGGCCTATTCAGCGCGCAACCGTTCTGCTTCTATCCGTATTCCTTACGTAACCAGCGCGAAAGCACGTCGTATCGAAGTACGTTTCCCTGATCCAACTGCCAACCCTTATCTGGCCTTTACAGCCATGTTAATGGCCGGTATCGACGGTATCAAAAACAAGATCCACCCTGGCGATGCAATGGATAAAGACTTGTACGACCTGCCAGCAGAAGAAGCCGCTGAAATCCCAACTGTTGCCAGTTCACTGGAAATGGCGTTACAGGCACTGGACAACGACCGTGACTTCCTGAAAGCGGGTGGCGTAATGAGCGATGACATGATTGACGCCTACATCGCACTTAAAGCTGATGAAGTAGAAAAACTTAACATGACTACTGCACCAGTCGAATTTGACATGTACTACAGCGTATAAACCGCAGGTACAAGGTTAATCTGATAAAAACCCGCTTAATAGCGGGTTTTTTTGTGAACATTTTCACTTTTACTATTGAGAAATCCCCCCGGGCAGACAACACTTACAGAGTCTTCCCACTAAATCATTGTGCTATGTCCTGTAAATTCGCCACTTTATTAATGATGTTGTGCCTCTGTGTGAACGCATTGGCGACAACAAAAATATACAAAGTAGTGAAAGCGGATGGCAGCATAGTCTATACCGATAAACCACCGGCTAACGCCCAGGAATATAAACTGGAGGTAAAACCCAACATTATCGCTACACCTACGCACAAAAATAGCGCAACAACGATCCCGGCGAGCAATTCCGCACCATCACCAGACTATAGCGTAACGATCACTTCTCCCGCCAATGAAGCTACTGTGCGCAATAATGCCGGCACTGTCACTATCAGTGCGAATGTATCACCGGAAGTCAAAGGATTGTACAGGCTCATTGTTAATGGTGAGCCCACTGCTCAACAGGCTTCCCCGGTTTTTGAACTTCAGGAACTGAACAGAGGTGAGTATAAAATAAAAATCGAACTTCTTGACCAGTCAGGCAAGCTACTTGCATCTTCTCCGTTAAGCACCTTTTATCTACATAAAGCATCTGCACTAATCAATGCAAACTAGATAATTCAAGGGGTTAGAAAGCAGCGCTTTCAATCCTAAATTTTTTATTGCACTATAATAGTGCATTGCAGTTCTAAATTTATGAGTGAAGATATCAAACTAAATAATTTGCTGGATAATCTTTCAACAGCGATTCTATTGCTTGACGAAAATATGCATATTCAATTTGCTAACCTTTCGTCTGAATCCCTGTTTGAGCATTCCCGCAATCAACTCATCAATCACACCCTGACCGAGTTTCTCATTGGCGACTGTATCAAGATAGAGCGTTTCTACAGCGCACTGCAAAACAGAGACAGTTTCTCGGAAAACGAGATCCAGCTTATTTTCAAGGACGGGCGCCACAGTCTGGCATCAATGATAGTGACCTATTACGAGTCTGCTGAACGGAAGATGTTGGCGCTTGAAATCAACCCGATTGACCAGATCAAAAAGCTCAATCAGGAAAGCCATCAATGGGCGGTACAGCAAGCATCCAGAGATCTGATAAGAGGCCTGGCGCATGAAATAAAGAATCCGTTGGGAGGTATCAGAGGGGCAGCGCAACTACTTGAACGGGAGTTGCAGGACACAAACCTCACTGAATTTACGCAATTGATTATCGAGCAATCCGATCGATTGCGAAACCTGGTTGACAGATTACTGGGGCCAAATAAGCCGCCAGATTTCCAATGGGTTAATGTTCATAGGGTGATCGAAAAAATCCGAACCCTGTTAACTATCGAACACGACAGCATTATTATTGAACGAGATTACGATCCCTCTATCCCGGATATGTATATCGACCAGGATATGTTACAACAGGCAATTTTGAACATTGCCCGCAATTCCGTGCAAGCCATGAATGGCAATGGCACATTAAAGTTTTATACCCGAATTCAACGGCAATCCACCATACACGGCACCCGATTTCCTTTGTGCGCCCAGATCAAAATTATCGATGATGGTCCGGGTATTCCAGATACCATTAAAGACACCTTATTTTATCCTATGGTGACTTCAAAAATTGATGGTACCGGCCTGGGTTTATCCATATCCCAGTCACTAATCAATCACCATAAAGGCAAAATTGAAGTAGATAGCTGGCCCGGACGTACCGAATTCACAATCTTAATTCCCATTGCTAAGAAGGAAGACATCAGATGAGTAATGCTCCTGTATGGATTGTTGACGACGACAGTTCAATTCGCTGGGTTCTGCAAAAAGCATTACAAGGCGCCAATATAGAATGTTTTAGCTTCGAAAACCCCGAGGATTTGCTGTTACAGTTAGACTCAGGTCAGGCACCAGAGGTCATCATATCGGACATCAGAATGCCGCAAATGGATGGTATGCAATTGCTGGAAACCGTACACCAGCAACATCCTGATATTCCCTTTATTATCATGACAGCGCACTCTGATTTAGACAGTGCGGTGAACGCCTATAAACAAGGGGCGTTTGAATATCTCCCCAAGCCCTTTGACATTGATGAAGCTATTACTCTGGTGCAAAAAGCACTTACCAAAGCCAGAGAAAACAATACTAAATCCGGCAACAATGACCCCAGGGTTAAAACTGAAATCATCGGCGAAGCACCTGCTATGCAGGAAGTGTTTAGGGCGATTGGTCGATTATCCCGGTCCAGCATCAGTGTCCTGATAAATGGGGAATCAGGAACCGGCAAAGAGCTTGTTGCACAAGCACTGCATAAGCACAGCCCCAGAGCGGATAAAACCTTTATTCCCCTGAATATGGCAGCTATTCCTGGCGACCTCATCGAATCGGAATTATTCGGGCATGAAAAAGGGGCGTTTACCGGCGCTCAAACCACTCGTGTGGGACGCTTTGAACAGGCTAATGGTGGCACCCTTTTTCTGGATGAAATCGGAGACATGCCCATTGATGTACAAACCAGATTACTCAGAGTGCTGGCCGACGGACAGTTTTATCGCGTCGGTGGTCACGAACCGGTAAAAGTGGACGTGCGTATCATCGCCGCTACCCATCAGGATTTGGAAAAACGGGTCAGTGACGGTAAATTCAGAGAAGATTTATACCACCGACTCAATGTTATTAAAATCCACCTTCCCAAATTGAGTGACCGCAGTGAAGATATCGTACCTCTGGCCCATCACTTCCTGGCATTGGCAGCCAGAGAACTGCAGGTTGAAGCTAAGATTCTCGGGAAAGAAAGCCAGAAAATTCTCAGCAACCTGCCCTGGCCCGGAAACGTCAGACAATTAGAAAACATTTGTCGTTGGCTGACCGTGATGGCGAGCAGTAAAGAAATCCAGCCCGAAGATTTACCGCCAGAAATCCACAAGCAACAGGTATTTACCTCTCAGGAATCATCCCAGGCCACCTGGCAAGAGTTGTTGTCTTTGTGGGCAGACTCACAGTTGCGCTCCGGAAAAAACGATATTTTGAATGAAGCCACTATGGAATTTGAAAGAATACTCCTCGATCGTGCGTTAAATCATACTCACGGGCATAAACAAGATGCAGCAAAACGTCTTGGCTGGGGCAGAAATACCTTAACCAGAAAGCTCAAAGAGTTAAATTACAAATAAGCTGGAACAAGCTGATTTTTTAAAACTGCTTGCAGATAATATACAAAAACTCAGCATACCACGGACTTTTGCTTGTCCTGGTGGCTGACGGCGATGGCATTGGCAGATTGGAACAAACAGCGAAGCGTTACCGCTGTGAAGTTTAAAGCTACAAGGAAGTGTTTGTTTTCCCAATCGTTCCAAATAGGCGCTGTCATCAGTGATGCGCTTTTCCTGTTCAATTGGCAGAGCCCCCGCCTCTTTGAGTTTAGCCGTGGTGTACTGTTCAAAGACTAAGGTGTTGCAACCATGTTCATACACCGGGCTGAGAGAAACAAGTAACCTGATGGTACCTTACACGCCTCCATCAGAAAGCCAGCTTGTGCTGTGATACGATTGCAATGCGATATCATCAGCGCGCTCTAATCGCCGCCATTTCCAAACGGAATCTTCACCATACAATTCATGCAGCGTCTGGTTAAACTCCGCGCTAAAAAGTTATTCAGCGAGCACACCCCACTGTTTGTCATTAAATTGGAAATCAACAGATACAAAAAAGGCCGCTTGCGCGACCTTCTTTTGGGATGGGTTGTAATCGTCGATATTAGTCGATGATTTTAGCTACAACACCAGCACCTACTGTACGACCACCTTCACGGATTGCGAAGCGCAGACCTTCGTCCATCGCGATAGGAGCAATCAGTTCTACTACGAACTTCAGGTTGTCACCAGGCATTACCATTTCTACGCCTTCTGGCAGCTCAACAGCACCTGTTACGTCAGTTGTACGGAAGTAGAACTGTGGACGGTAACCTTTGAAGAACGGAGTGTGGCGACCACCTTCGTCTTTGCTCAGTACGTATACTTCTGCTTCAAACTTAGTGTGTGGGTTGATTGAACCCGGCTTAGCCAGTACCTGACCACGCTCAACTTCGTCACGCTTAGTACCACGAAGCAGAACACCAACGTTCTCACCTGCACGACCTTCGTCAAGCAGCTTACGGAACATCTCAACACCAGTACAGGTAGTAGTTGTGGTTTCTTTGATACCTACGATTTCTACTTCTTCACCAACTTTGATGATACCTTGCTCAACACGGCCAGTTACTACTGTACCACGACCAGAGATTGAGAATACGTCTTCGATTGGCAGGATGAACGGCTTGTCGATGGCACGCTCTGGCTCAGGAATGTAAGAATCCAAAGCTTCGCCCAGCTCGATGATTTTCTTTTCCCACTCTGCGTCGCCTTCCAGCGCCTTAAGAGCAGAACCCTGGATAACTGGCAGGTCATCACCTGGGAATTCATATTCAGTCAGAAGTTCACGAACTTCCATTTCTACCAGCTCTAACAGCTCTTCATCGTCAACCATGTCACACTTGTTCATGAATACGATGATGTAAGGTACGCCAACCTGACGACCTAACAGGATGTGCTCACGAGTCTGAGGCATAGGGCCGTCAGTCGCAGCTAC
>NZ_JBVTQY010000075.1:0-8828 GCF_055755215.1 Planctobacterium sp. R6 | reverse complement strand
GTTGTGGAACTTAATCCGGAGAGCAAAAAAGAAGCAGCTTAACGGCTTAGGCGACAACTACCTTGAAAAACGCCGATTTCGTCCCTGAAATTTATCGCTTCGCGACCATCCTTCGGATGTCCAAGATTTGCTCCTGCAATCTTGTCCGCCTCTGGTGGTTGTTTCTAAGTTCAGGGTAAAGTGAGAAATGTAAAAACGTCCTATCACGAATTAATACTCAACGTGTCCCAAATTTGTCCCAACAGAATTCGGATTTACCCGTCTAATCGGGAATTGATGCTCATCTTACCCTTTTGGTTATACGATAATATTGATGTAATCAAACGAAAATTGGTCTGTTACCATAACTGTTAATAATGTAGAACCTTGCGGAGCCGTGATATGCGATTTTTGGCGAGGCGATTACTACAACGTTGATTTGAGCGTTTACGAGCCATGTCACCGAGTTTTGTTTTTCAGTCTGAAGTACAGGTCGTCCAGAGTCTTTATATCGGCCTAAACCGTCGGACGTGTTTAAAAGGCGTTGTTTGTCTAAAACTGATTAAAAGCATCCTGAAATTGCAAAGCTGATGGGATTCTCTGCTAAACATTTTTCAAGATTTATAAGTGGACATGTAAGAGTATCGATTGAGTTTGCTCGTAAGTTGGAATCCGTAACCAATATTAGCGCCGGTGCCTGGCTTCATGATCAAGTGCAGTACGATTTATACGAGACGGCGGATGATGTACTACTCAAACGTTCAATGTTTGGGTAATCCGAGCCGCTACCAATACTCTCTGATGAGCGAAATCTTATTTTCGGTAAAACCGAACAGGGCAAACATTTTCTTGTCGGGCTGCCATGTTCCGTCATCCATAAGCAAACCGTGCGAGTACTCTATCGCTGCATGGGATTTACCATAGATCACGTTTAAAATTCTAATTTCGTTCTCGGGACCGTTCTGGTACGCGCCCTTTTTAAGTTGCCGGGTAAATGCTTCTGCCCAGGTCTTTTTATCGAAATTAGCGCCGTATTCGATGTGCTCATATTTAACGCTGTCATGCATCATACCGATTAAGTCATCAATATCTTGCTGTGTCGAGTCCCGTTTTGCTACGCGATCCAGTGCCTGAAAGTACTTTTCTGCTTCCTGCAACATACAGGCATTATTGCAATCTGTTGCATTTGCGGAAAAGCAGAAGATCAATAAAAGGCTGACAGAGAGTGATTTTAATTTAGATATCATGTTGTTGTTTATAGTGTGCTGTAAAAATTGGTGAGCAAGCATTGGCGGTCTTGGAAAAGATTGCAACAGCACCTGAGATGAGTGGTTACCAATATCAGCTAAACAACAGCTCAGGTGTGCAAAGAAGGATTGTTTCTGAACCCCAATATTCTGGTTTAACTGACTTCTTTAGCAAGCTCAAAGTTTTGGCTTGCCAGTTTATCCGCCGCCAGATGAATGGCTTTTCTTATCCTGGTGTAAGTGCCGCAGCGACAGATATTGGTCATCTGAGTATCGATATCAGATTCGCTGGGGTTGGGATTCTTCTGCAACAAAGAAGCCGCAGCCATGATTTGCCCCGCCTGGCAATAACCACATTGAGGTACATCCACCTGCATCCAGGCTTCTTGCACAGGATGCAACTTATCAGCGTCAGCCAAACCTTCGATAGTGGTTACTTTGGTGCCATTCAGGTGCTCAATCTTCAACAAACATGAGCGGGTCGCCTCACCATTAAAATGTACGGTACAGGCACCACATTGGCCAATACCACAGCCAAACTTAGTGCCTTTTAGTCCTGCGTTTTCTCTTATGAACCACAACAGTGGCATATCAGCCAGCTCTTCGGAGACAGAAACAGCTTTGTTGTTAAGGGTAAATTGAATAGTCATTTTGCTCTCTTTTGCATCAGGTTACACTAAACAGACATATGTTCTGCAATGGGAAGCTTGCGAATTCGTTTGCCACTGGCGGCAAAGATGGCATTACATAATGCCGCCGCTGCTGGTGCGGTGGGCGGTTCTCCAACGCCGGTTGGAGGATAGTCATTGCTGATGATGCTCACGGGAATATCTCTGGGTGCGTGCTGCATCCGCATAAAGGGCAGGGTGTCGAAATTGTTATTCTGCACAGTACCATTTACCACATTCACTTTGTTAAACAGGGTGGCGTTTATTCCGTCAATAAATCCACCTTCCATCTGATTGCGGATATGGTTGGGGTTAATGGCAAAGCCACAATCAATGGCTCCCCAGGCGTTAAGGATATTCAAATGGTTATCCATCACTTTTACTTCCACCACAAAGGCGGCGTAGCTACCAAAGGTAAAGTGACCCGCAACACCCAAGCCATGACCTTTAGGGCGAGGTTTGTGCCACTGTGCCAGTCGTGCGGCTTCTTCATAGCACCTGGCCATACGCCCAGAATCGATCACGTCTGCCCCCCAGCCTTCATAGGCATATTCTTTGTGGGGTTTCAGCATTTCAAGGCGATACTGCAGAGGATCTATGCCGGCATCCAGGGCGAGTTCGTCTGTCATAGACTCGCATGCAAATGTCCACTGCATATGTGCCGGGCCGCGCCAGGGGCCGGTTGGGATCTTTGATAGTTCAGTAAAGTGTTCCGTCTGAAAATTTGGGATCAGGTGATTGGGGAAGCAGTCATCTCTGGCACCGCCACGAGTCTGCGCTTGTCGATGCAACCAGGCTGTTGGTTTACCCTCTTTATTGTTGCCAGCCATAATGCGCATCACATAAGCAGGGGCAAAATAGTCATGGCTGATTTCATCTTCCCGCGTCCAGGTAACTTTTACCGGGTGTTTCAGCGTTTTTGACAGGTAAATAGCTTCTCGCACAAAGTCTCTTTCGAAGCGGCGTCCAAAACCGCCGCCCATGCGCTTGCTAATTACTTCAACCTTTAGTGCATCTATACCGGTATTCTGCTCGACTTCTTCGGCTACGATATTGGGAAATTGATGACCTACTACAATGGTAGCGTCGCTCTCTCTGATATCTGCGATACAGTTGAAGGGCTCCATGCAAGCATGAGCGAATAACGGAGTTTCATATACCTGGTCCAGATGGGGATTATTGGCAAGCCAGGCTCGGGCATCGCCTGTTTTTTTGCGTTCAGTTGCCGTTTTATCACTGTTTACCAGTTCGTTAAACTGTTGCGACTGCAGCTCGGAATCCTGCCCCTGAAACTGCTCATTAACTTTCCATTGTACGTTTAAAGCATCCCTGGCTTTCATGGCGGCCCATAAGTTGTCGGCAATGACGGCAACGCCATTGGCGACTTCTTGCTTATCTTCGTCGCCCCAGTATTTGCCCATCATTCTGGGAATTTCAACAACGGCTTTTACGCCGGGCACCTTAAGCGCTGTCTGCTTGTCGTAAGCTTTGATATCAGCACCGATTTGCGGTGCCCGTGCAATCACCGCCTGCAACGCGTCTGGGTAATCCATATCAATGCCAAACGTCGGTTCGCCGGTAACAATATCTTTTAAATCAATGGTGTGAGTGTCTTTACCCATTATGTGATATTGAGACTTGCCTTTAAGCTGTAATTCGCTCTGATCTACCGTTTGCAAAGCCGCTTTGTCTGCAAGGGCGCCATAGCTCAGGCTTGCGCCGGTTTCCGGATTGATAACGTAACTCGCTTTGGTTTGCAATTTAGCCATTTGAGCAGGAGATAAGCGCCATTGACTGGCGGCTTCCTTGACTAACATTTGCCGAACTGTTGCCCCAGCTTCTCGCATATATTGCCAGTTTCGGCGTACAGCGTGGCTGCCACCGGTGCCCATGTCAGAATATTGGTAACCTACAGCCCCTTCGTCGTTTTTATTCAACCAGGCAGGACAGTCTTTAGTAAACTCAATAAGATCCCAGTCCAGATCCATTTCATCGGCCAAAATCATCGGCCCGGTGGTTTTCATGTGCTGGCCCATATCCATAACGGGAGAAGACATCAGCACACTGTTGTCCTTGTTAATGGTGACATAAACGCACCAGTCAGACCCGGCCTTTTCCGCTTCAGCGGCCAGCAAAGGTAAGTGCGGTACCACCGCTAATGCCATACCTGAACCGGCTAATGACTTAATAAACCAGCGTCGGTTTTGATTAAAGTTTTCCATTCGAACGCATCTGCACCTGTATTGAAAATGGTGCTTATAGCATCTGATGATTCTTTGCAGAGTGCGATGTCAGTAAACGACAATAATCGGTCACTGACCGAATCAGATTAAATGACCTGAGGTCAATTGAGGGAATGGCATAGTGAAATTGTGATTTGTTTTGGAGGGGGGGATTGGTGAAGGATACAACTCAAATAAAACGGCTTCGCCCGTTTTACTTCAATCTCCCGCCCTTTCGCACGGTGTTGTCGACATGCGGAGCCCTCTGGAAATATCTGACATAACCGTAGTGTTTTTGGAAGATTGAAATTTGAGCTTCTCAGTCAAATTCACATTATTATCAGTTAATTGAGTTGCTTTGTCTAAAAGAGCGGATGAAATCTCAATAATGATTCCATCGCCTAATTAACATAAAAAAATATCTTAAAATCATACGAATAACTGAATTTTGCGATTAAAGCGATTGTGTCAAAAAGTGAACTCTGAAATACTTGCACTAAGGTGGGTAAAAATGTTGCCTGTCAGATGCAAAATAAAAGGGAATGGATATGTCCGAAACAGGAAATATAGAGAAGCTTGCCAAAATTGTCTCTAGAGATATCTTCAAGTGGTTCAAGTGGAAAGTATGCAAACCAACCGATGTAGATTGGGATTGTGAAATTGCTGAACATAAAAAGAAAACTCACCCTTCAGATGTCGTCTTTTATTACGACGATCCCTACTCCGGGAATACGAAATATTTTAATACCGACTTAAAGAGTTACCAGGCTAAAAGTATAAGTAAATCCAGATTGACTGAAGCTTTGAAAAGCCTCGCGATGTCAGTGGAATGTGCGAACATTAGCGAAAGCTGGCAGGAAAAATTTTTGCTTACTGATGTTGGGTTTGGAGAAGTTGTCGGGATGCTGTTCATCTATAACCACGACGACAAATACGATAAAGATTTTAGTCAAGTTGTTGAAAAGATTGAATTCAGAGATATAAATATAGCTGAATCTAATGAGCTGTTGATCATTGGGCCTGATCTTATTCAAACACTTTGCGATGTTGTTAGTGATATGAAAGCCCTAAAAGCAGATGACTCATTTCCGGGGGCTCAAGATTATACATTTTTCTACCCTGACTTGATTAGGTCCAGAAGAATAGGTGACGAATGGAATAAGCCTGCAACCATAGAAGCGCTTACTGCACCATGGCTTGTAATAAAACATCGGTCAGGTGATGGATATAAAAGTGGGTTTGTAATTTATTACCACTTATCTGGTGAAACTGTTGATGAGTTTGTTTATTTAATAGATGCAATGTCTCATTACCAAATGTTTAGTAGCGACTACTCCATCAGAATTAGATTCACAAAAGCGTGTTCACATGCTTCTGCAAATTTTGAGAAGGCAAAACATGAATATTTAGCAATGTGGGGAAACGATGAAGGAAGAATGTTGCAAATGGACAGTATAGAGGCTGAGCAGATTACAAACTTCACTAGAGCTTTCAATCCCATGGAAATAGGAATGCGCGATGACTTCTAAAACTACAGGACCATCAATCTATATTCCAACTGATAAAAATATTTTTGATGCGTTACAACATAAAAAAGTGACGCAAGCTGAATTGGTTGCGTTCCTCAGACAACGTGGAATTTTGGTTTCAGGTAATTCTTCAAAGCAATACTTAGTTGAAAAAATTAGTTCTTTGACAATGGGCTATTCCGATTTTAAATGGATTGGAAGGTTACTTGAAAATCCGAATCGAAAAGACAAAGTCACTCACTCTAAGTTAAAGGGGGAGATCGATAGCGAACAATTAAAAACAGCCCTTGATACCGTAAAAGCTAATATCATCTCGAATGGAGATGACTCCGCTAAAATTACTAAATCCAATGGTAAATCAGCTTTGACTGTCACATATGTTGACCATGACTTTACAAAAACAGAACTCCGTCAGCGTACTGTGAAAACTTGCGTCATTCAGCTTGAAGAAAGCGAAGATGGTGTGGTTATGAAAATGCCATCAACAAAGAAAGCCAAGGATGTAGCAGATAAACTGAAAAAAGTGTTGAAGTCCCAAGCAGTGGTGGATGGTAAAGAACTAGAAGAATTCGAAATAACTCTAGAGGCAATAGCGGATGCGTCGCTGAGAAGCCAGTTTTTTGATGATCTGATCAAAAATGTACCTGATTTTGAGTTTGATACAGTTACTAGCGTTGACGTATACCATTTCGATGAAGGGAAAATGGATGATTTTGATGATGAGGAGTCCGCTAAATCAAGGTTGGCGTCATATATAAATAAAGCCGCTTTAGCTGGTGCAGGTGTTTTGGAGTCTAATGAATTCAAACAACTTCATTCTCAAGGATTTTATATCTATCGTATTATATGGACAGCGATTGATAAGGCTAAGAATGGTCCTAAGGTTGAGTTTGAGGCAAAATTTGGAGCTCCAGATAAGTGCATCGACTTTATGTATACTGTGCGAGGACTTTATTATTTCAATGAAAAGACAACAGAGCACAACGTTTCTAGAAAATCAGCAACACCATATGAGAATGAAAAATATAATGTAAGACTTCGAGATGCTTCTGAAATCGCGTTAAAAATGGCGATAGAAGCTTATGGGGAATAGAAATGATAAAAGCGAAATGGCTTTATTCGGAGCTACCAATTTCTATTAACCAATTAGCAAGATTGATGAAAGGACATCAGTACAATGAAAGTACGGGTAGCGGTTTTTTACTTTCTACCTCATATTCCAACAGGCTTATTGGAAAGTATATTGAAAAAGTTGTTCAAATATCAGTAATTGAAGATCCCTTTGGTGTGACTTCTGAAGTGGAGTCAATTTCGTATTACACTTGCAATTTTGATTGGATATTGGATTCTAATTATTTACTTATAATGGAGCCGCCTAGGTCATTAAGGAAATTTGTAAACAAACTTCATGACTTGACTGGGTTAGGACTTGTGATTTCAGAGCTGAATGTATGTCCAAAGGACTGGTTGTTAGCGATTGAGAAGCAAGCTGATACTACCCAAGTCCTGCAAATATCAGCCTTCGGAATAAAGTCCTCTCAAACATCAACAGCAAAAATTTCTGTAAAGGGAAGTTCAGATGTAAGAGAAGCTTTTTCTTCCATCATATCTAACCGAAGGTATCTTATTGACAGTATCATGTTTGAGTCTAACTTTGGGTCGTTAACGGTAAAAGGAGAATTAACAAAGGTTGGAGGTGGGAGAATCAAAACTACAAACTCAGCGTTTGCGTTAGATATTTTTAGAGATGCGTTGGAAGCAACAAGGATATTGGAGCAAGCCTAAATAGAGGACTTATTGTAGATGACAGGAGTCAAAGAAGAAACATTCACCGGTGAGTTAGGGGTATCTTTTCTACAATTTTTGTGTAGCTCCAACAATACTATCTTTAGACCCATAAGAATGTTTGATGTGGGAATTGACGGATTAATTGAACCTCAAATCGAAAGGGTTGCGACGGGACATTTCATTGGGGTTCAAATAAAATCTGGGGAAAGCTTTCAGAGAAGTGCTCCTGGGACATATTCCTTTAAAGGTGATAAAACTCATTTCGAGTATTGGCGACGTTGCACAATGCCTATAGTTGGAGTTGTATTCGACCCTACAATAAAAAGAGCTGTTTGGATTAATTTAACTGAAATTTCTGAAGAACGCCTAAAAAGTGCAGGTCCATGGTCTGTTAGGTTGTCTTTAGGTGAAAATGAACTTAACTCCGAAACTCTCCCACATTTGATTCAAAGTACTGAACAGACGCGTATTAACAGAGTTTTTGATAATTCTAGTACTTGCTCCATGCTCAAAAATTCTAGCCGCTCCGGCACTGATCTTAATGAAGCGTCCATAACATGGGAAGAACTGGTCGAGGTTTTTCTTTCTTTAATCTACGACGATTGGACAGTCGCTAAGGCTGGTTATCGGATATGTTTATACTTTCCTGTAAATGCCGATGACCCTAGAAGAACTTACCTGTTGAACAGATTAAAATTAATAAGCGATTTACAATTAGTGAAAATTGTTAGTGCAATGGATACGGCGATGCTAGATGGTGCAGATAATGTGGCAGAGAATATGTGTAATTTATTGGGCTATGTTCCAGATGTAATTCCAAGATTGGAGCGAGCACTGGAAATTGGTTGTTTTACAAAAGGTAAACATACCGCAGCTATCCAAGCTATAGAATTAATTACGCAGGAAAGTAGGGCAGATATTTGGTCAAAATTAAGTTGATGAGGATATTTGAATGGACATATGTAAAAAGGAACATAGACATTATGACAGGTTTGAGTCTTTACCAGTTGATCAGGGGGGAGATGGTCGTCATAAATGCGCTGCCTGCTCATATGAAAAGGGGTATGAAAAAGGCTTTAAGCGAGATGAAAATTTTAATTTGGATCTAGATAGTTTACCTGAGAGCCAAGCAGGAAAAGTACGGCACAAAAGCCCTCATGCAGCCTTTGCACAAGGATATTTAGATGGCGTTATAGAATATTACTATCGGAAAAAAAACACCTTTTTGTAGATAAATATTAAGGTTTGAAATGAGTCAGTGAATTCAAATATAAAGGGTTGAACTGAGCCGTTCAAGACGACCTAAAATTTACTCACGTGTAGAAGTCGGCATCTGATCTGACGAATACCAGTTTTTGGTTAGGTGTCTCGTCAGATTAGTTTGCGCTCAGATTC
>NZ_JBVTQY010000074.1:0-8882 GCF_055755215.1 Planctobacterium sp. R6 | reverse complement strand
AAAAAATCGCGATCGCAGCCTTCGGCTGCTTAAAAAAAGAAACCCCCGCTAAAAAGCGGGGGTTTATCATCAATCTGCAGCCGCCTTTGTGCGGCTTCTTTTTTTGAGGTTAATTTGTTATAACCACGCCACAGTACAGCAACCCGCTAATGCAACGTGGTATTAACAGCAAGCAATCAGGACAGAGCCAGCCTGAGAAAAACGCTACGCCAGGCCAGGCGCGCATTGACAGCAGGCCAGCAACAGCAGGCCAGCCTGGCACTGTTGAACAAGGTGCGCGACGCAGAACTATTACCGCAATCAGGTCATTGTGCATTTTACCTCAGCAATGACGGAGAGCTAAATCCCGCGCCTCTGATTCAGTATTGTTGGAATATCGGGCTCTCTACCTCCTTACCCGTACTTCACCCCTTCACCAGGGGCCATCTGCTGTTTTTGCGCTATCAGCATAACAGTGCAATGCAACACAACAAATATGGCATCGCTGAGCCCAAATGCGAGGTAACAAATGTTGTGCCGCTGCTTCAGCACAAGGTAATTTTCACCCCTTTAGTTGGCTTTGATTTAAATGGCAATCGCCTGGGTATGGGTGGCGGATATTATGATCGCACGCTGGCCTCACTAAAAAGTGCAACCGGTATCAGGCTCATAGGCCTGGCACACGATTGTCAGCAGGTTGACGCACTGCCCTTTCAGAATTGGGATATTCCACTGCATATGATTGTCACACCAAACAGAATTATAAAATGCTGAAACAGCACTGTGCTGTCATTTGAATCCAGGTATAATTTACGCAATCCAAATCACAAGTAGCAGAAATCATGACCCAGGACCAAAAAAAACGCGAAGCGGCCGCAGCCGCCCTTTCTTATGTTCAACCTGACAGCATCATAGGTGTAGGCACAGGCTCTACCGTTAATTATTTTATTGACGGCCTGGCGGATATTAAAAACGACATTCAGGCGGCGGTTTCCAGTTCAGAAGAGAGTACAAAGCGCCTTAAAGCGCTGGGGATTGAGGTTGTTGACCTGAACAGTGTGGGTAATATTGAAATTTATGTGGATGGTGCCGACGAAATCACTGAACACAAACACATGATCAAAGGTGGTGGTGCCGCCCTCACCCGCGAAAAAATCGTTGCCGCAGTGGCCGATCAATTCATTTGTATCATTGATGACAGTAAACAGGTGCCTATGCTAGGCAAGTTCCCTTTACCTGTGGAAGTGATCCCAATGGCGCGTTCCTATGTGGCCCGGGAACTGTTAAAACTGGGTGGCGATCCTGTGTATCGGGAAGGCGTGATCACGGATAACGGCAATGTGATTTTAGATGTTCATAACCTTAAAATCCTCGATCCGGTGGAACTGGAAAAACAAATTAATGGCATCGTGGGCGTTGTCACCAATGGCCTGTTTGCAAAGCGCGGTGCCAATGTAGTTTTGGTAGGCACGGAGCAAGGCGTAGTCACTATAAAATAAATGGATTGGACGCTAAATAAACGCTTGCAGTTCGCACACAATTTGCTATTGTTGCGCAACCCATTTAGACGTCCAGACTTCTATCTCCCCGATAGTGGATTAACGGACCCGTTCAGGCCTTGCCTGTTTCCCAGATTTTCAAGTTTCAAGGTATTGTGATCATGAGTAAAGTTTCGCTTCCCAAAGATAAGATTAAGATCCTGTTGTTAGAAGGTGTGCACCAAAGTGCCCTTGAAACCCTGAAAAATCAGGGCTACAGCAACATTGAGTACCTGAAAACTTCCCTGCCGGAAGCTGAGCTGATTGAGAAAGTGGCCGATGTACATTTTATTGGTATCCGCTCCAGAACCCAGCTCACCGAAGACGTTGTGGCTGCCGCTTCAAAATTAGTGGCGGTAGGTTGTTTCTGCATCGGTACCAATCAGGTGGACTTAAACGCAACGCAAATTCGCGGTATTCCGGTGTTTAATGCGCCCTTCTCCAATACCCGCTCGGTCGCGGAATTGGTATTAGGTGAAATCATCCTCCTGCTCCGGGGTATTCCGGCTAAAAATGCGCTGGCCCATCAGGGCGGTTGGGACAAAAGTGCCGTGGGCTCCTATGAGGCCAGAGGTAAAACCCTGGGTATTATTGGCTATGGTCACATAGGCACCCAGCTTTCCATTCTGGCTGAGCATTTGGGAATGAACGTCCGCTTTTACGACATCGAGGATAAGCTGGTACTGGGCAATGCAGTACAGGTGGCCTCGCTGACTGAGCTGCTTAAAACCTCTGATGTGGTTTCTTTACATGTGCCGGAAACACCGCAAACCAAGAATATGATTGGCGCGGCTGAGCTGGAAGTAATGAAACAGGGAGCCATCCTTATCAATGCTTCACGCGGCACAGTGGTGGATATCGACGCCCTGGCAGACGCGATGAAAACCAAAAAGTTAGGCGGCGCAGCCATCGATGTATTCCCGATTGAGCCAAAATCTAACAATGAAGAATTTGTATCGCCTCTGAGAGAGTTTGAGAACGTGATCCTGACTCCGCACGTGGGCGGCAGCACTCAGGAAGCTCAGGAAAACATCGGAAAAGAAGTTGCCGGCAAGATTGCAAAATACAGCGACAACGGCTCCACGCTTTCTGCGGTTAACTTCCCTGAAGTTTCTCTGCCTGAACATATTGGTCGTTCAAGGTTGTTGCACATTCACAAAAATGCACCAGGTGTGCTGACGCAAATCAACCAGGCATTCACGCAACTGGGTGTGAACATCGCTGCACAGTATCTGCAAACCAACGAAAACATCGGTTATGTGGTTATTGATGTGGAGACTGACCACGCCGAAGATGCTTTCCAGGCGTTGCAGTCTATCGAAGGCACCATCAAAACCCGCATTCTGCACTAAAAAAACGGGAGGCACTTGCCTCCCGTTTTAATTCTGCTATTCGTTATCGTTACTTAATCGAAAATTATCGAGCGTCGACCAGAGATGGCTATTCTGTGTTGTAAATGCAGCTCTACCGCCCTCAACAGCGTTTCGGTTTCAATTGATTTCCCCATATTCACCAGTTCATCTGCCGTCTGACGATGCGTGATGGGTTTTACGTTTTGCATAATAATTGGGCCTTCATCCAGCTCTTCGGTCACATAGTGCGCTGTCGCCCCGATAAACTTTACACCGTACTCTCTGGCCTGATGGTACGGCCTGGCTCCCACAAATGCGGGTAACATAGAATGATGAATATTGATCATTCTGCCGGTCCATCTGGACAGCACATTAGGCGGTATAATTTGCATATATTTAGCCAGTACCACCACATCAATATTGTGTTCATCGAATAAAGCCAGTGCCTTTTCTCCCTGTGCTACGCGGGTTTCCGGTGTAATGGGCAGATGATAGAAAGGCAAATCAAAACGTTTGGCATCCACTTCCATATCGGTGCGGTTACTGAGTACCAGGGTGGCTTCAGCGTTCCATTCGTGAGACAGTATTTTAGCCAACATGCCATAAAAACAAGGCAATTGCTTAGTTACCATAATGGCCATTTTCAGTGGTTTATCCAAAATTCGCAGATCCAGCTCCAGATGAAAGCGACCATCCAGCTCCTGTCTTAACGCAGCAATAATGTCTTCCTTAGCAATAAGAAACGCATCTAACTCCCATTCCATTCTGGCAAAAAACATGCGCGGCACCGCTTCAACATCCACGTATTGATCAAAATCGGTGATATTGCCTTTATTATTGTAAACGAACTGAGTCAGAGCAGCGGCGACTCCTTCCTGTAGTGGCCCTGATACCACTAATATTGCACGTATTGCCATTCTCTTAGCTTTGTGATTTCTGTGAACCTGTTCACTACTGATTACCTTGATTATCACAGCATAATAGCCAGACAGGCTTTCTGAAAGTAGTTTCAGAAAAAAGCACGAGTAATACACACAATCGACCTTTACCTAATCGATTTATGGTTAAAATCCGCGTCGCGCAGCAACCTGATAACGTGTACCATTCAGTTAACTCACTTTTGGATGCAGAGATAATTAATGATAAAGGTTGCTTTAATTGGGTTCGGTAGTGTTGCACAAAACCTGCACCTGCCTTTGATTCGACATCAGTCGCAACTACAAATTACCGCCGTTGCCAGCTCAAAACCGGAATTGGTTGCAAACCTGGTTCCTGAGGCCCGGTGTTATGCCAATTACCAACAACTTTTAGCAGACTCTGATGCAGATTTAGTAGTTATCACCACACCGAATGAATTTCACTACCCCATCGCGATGCAAGCCCTAAAAGCCTCAAGGCACGTGGTTATAGAAAAACCGGTAGCGCTATTGCAAAAGGAAGTTCAGGCCATGCAGCACGAAGCGGAAGAGCATGATGTGCGGTTATTTCCGTTTCACAATCGCCGTTGGGATGGTGATTTTCAGACCGTCGCCCATCTCATCAAAGAGAATCGCCTGGGCAAGGTTAAGCTTTTTGAATCTCATTTTGACCGATTCCGCCCTGAACCGACGGACAAATGGAAAGAAAAAGCTGGTCCCGGCAATGGCATCTGGTATGATTTGGGTCCGCACTTGCTTGACCAGACCTTTCTGTTATTTGGCATTCCCGAAGCCATCACTGCGCGCTTGCTTGCAACACGCCCCAATTCCAATACCACTGATTATTTTCATGTTCAGCTCCATTACAAAGACAAAGAAGTCCACCTGCGAGCCAGCAACCACAATGCGGCGCCTGTGCAACGGTTTCACGTTCAGGGGAATAAAGGAACACTGGTAAAATATGAAATGGATGTTCAGGAAAATCAGCTCAAAGCAGGTCTCGCCATCACTGATGACAACTATGGTATAGACGATGAAGCAAACTATGGCGTGCTCTACAAGGAAAGCGATCAGGGCTTGATATGCAGCCAACGTATCGCCACACTACCGGGTGCCTATCCGCAATTTTACCAACAGGTCGTTGACAGCATTCGCTATGACGCAACACCGCCGGTTTCTGTTGACGCGGCCATTGAAGTAGCTCGCTTTCTACAACTGGGGATGTTGAGTCAGGAACAGGGCAAAACGATTAAAGTCAGGCAGTTCCGGGAAGAATAACGTACCGCCAGACACAATTGTATGTTGTAATTAACTCATTCAGATATCGGAACACTGGTAATAGCTAAACCTCGCTATGACAAAAACAACACTAAAGGGCTTTAACTCCCTCAGAACCCGAATTTTGCTTAATTTCCTGCTGGTACTCAGCATCGTAGTGATTGTCACCTTATACACAGTGCAGTCGGCCACCTATACCCACAGTACCGGACAGTTGATGTCTTATGCGCAAACCTCCGCCAGTGTGGTTGAAGATAAGATTTTAAACCGCTCTGTCTCGTTGCGGGATGCGCTCAATACCCTGAGTAAAGATTTTAGTTTTAAACAGTTGGTAGCCACCAGCGATGATGACACCGCCAGTTTACTGTCAGCACTGGTTAACTTTCAGGCCAGAGCGGGGGCTGACCTTGCCTGGGTGCAGAACAAAGACGGCCGTACGATAACCTCTAACCCGGAACTACCGGTAAAAGATCTCAATATTGATGCGCGGGACTTTTTAACCGATGGCATTCATTGGCACAGTGTTGAAGGTAAACTTTACCTGTTACGCGCGATGCCGGTTAAGTTTGTAGAAAGCTCTCGTAATATTAATGCCTGGGTGTTGATGGGGGTGCTTGCAGAAAACCTGTTTAACGAGCGTCTCGCCAGCCTGACTGACCTGGATATCAGTCTGATGTTTATCGGGGCGAAAAATCAATTGATAGCCACAACCCATGAGCCTGAATTTGCCAGCGAACTGGTGCAACAGACCATATTAACCAATGGGCAGCTCAACCAATTTAACGGAGCACTGAGCCAATGGATTTATATTGCCAGTGATTTGGGCAGCTGGCGCGGATTACCCATGGAGCTGGTGCTTAGCACAATAGAGGACAAAGCGTACCTGTCTTACAACAGTTTATTGGTGCAACTCATCCTGATTCTGGTTATCGCCGCAGCGATGGCACTGGTGGCCGCCATGTTACTTTCAAACGGCATTACCCGCCCGGTTACTCGCCTGGTAGGTGTTGCCAACAAGATCCGTCAGGGCAATTATGTGCAGGAATTTCCCAAAGCCAGTACCAACGAAGTGGAGTCACTGTCTGATGCCATCCATTCGATGCAGGAAGGTATCAGGCAACGTGAACAGGAAATCCAACATCTGGCATATTATGACACCCTGACCTTGTTGCCCAATCGCAACCAATTCAAAAATCACCTGACACAACTGATTAAAAGCAATCCGGAGCGTCCATCAGCGGTCCTGATGATGGATCTTGACCGATTCAAAGAAATAAACGACACCATCGGGCACGAGGCAGGTGATCAATTACTGAAAGAAATTGCTAATCGGTTAAAAGCCTTTGCTTATGAAGGGGTTTTTATCGCCCACATTGGTGGCGACGAATTTGCCATAGTGGTTGAAGATGTCAGTGGGCAGGATCCCAAAGCCGTTGCAGAGAACTTTTCAGGGTTATTCGATCGACCATTTGTGATTGAGCAACTCACTCTGGACGTAGATGTCAGCATGGGGGTAGCCACCTATCCAAACGATGCTGATTCAACGGAAGGTTTATTACAGTGTGCCGATATTGCGCTTTACAGTTGCAAAGGTAAACATTTCCCTTATGCAATTTATCAGGACAAACTCAATAAGTATTCGGTGCAACGCCTCAGTCTGATGTCGGAACTACGAGGGGCATTGGCAGAAGGTCAGTTGCAGTTGTTTTATCAGCCTAAACTGGCCATTGCTGAGCGCAAAATTACCACGGCAGAATGTCTGATTCGCTGGATTCATCCGGTGCATGGCTTTATCCCTCCCGATGAGTTTATTCCTTTAGCTGAACAAACTGGTGCCATTCGCGATGTCACCCATTGGGCGTTGCGGATCGCCTTTCAGCAATACAAACAATGGCAACAACAGGGCTTTGAAGTTGGCATGGCGGTGAATATTTCCGCTATTGATTTGGTGGATATGAAGCTGCCCACCTACGTCGCTGAATTGATGTCAGAGTTTGACGTAGACAATTCCATGCTGACCCTGGAAGTGACTGAAAGTGCGGTAATGTCTGATCCAGAAAGTGCTTTAAAAGCCCTGAACACACTCAGACGCATGGGAATCACCCTCTCCATCGATGATTTCGGAACCGGTTACTCTTCGATGGCCCAGTTGAAGAAAATGCCGGTAGATGAGCTTAAAATCGATAAGGCTTTTGTGTTGGATCTGGCGAAAAGTGAAGATGATAAAATCATGGTTCGTACCCTGATGTCTTTAGCCCAAAATCTGGGACTAAAAACGGTTGCTGAAGGGGTGGAAGATGGTGATACGCTAAACTTTTTACAGGAAGTAGGTTGTACCAAAGCGCAGGGCTTTTACATGAGCCGGCCGTTGCCTGCGGATAAATTCAGTGAGTGGCTGGTAAGCTTTGACGCTAATGAGTATTTCCGGGGTTAGCCTCGCCGAACGACGGCCGAGAGTTGACGTTAATGGCACTATCCCATACTGAACGCTTTATGCAACTTACCAGGTTGCTTGATGATTTTGCTATTTTGTGGCGGGATTCGGTTTTTCAGGAAACGTCGCCAAAGTGGAGCAGTCACTATCCGGTACTCTATGAACAACTGTTAACAATTGATGATGAAGAGCTATGCAGACTGGAATCGTCAGCCACTGCACTTCATCACTTTATCAGTCAAACGCTACCGGGTTACAGCGAAATACTGGATGCTATCCGGTTACCAGTGCACCACCAGTCCATACAAGCTCCAAAATTCGCTGATGTAGGTGTCCCTGGCAAAAAATGGCAGCAAATCACCGCTTTTTTAAGCGATTTTTTACAAAGACACCCATCGCAAAATACACAATTGCATGAACCTTTACCTGGAAAACTTTTACCAGGACATCCATCCGAAAAAGTGAAAGCATCAGTTGCAGAACTGGTAGATTGGTGCGCAGGAAAGTCTCACCTTGGCCGCACAGCCGCTTTAATAACCGGGCACAAGCTATATGCCATTGAGCGTGACGAAACTCTTTGCAGGGAGGGTGCATCACTGGCAAATAAAATGGGTGTCCCGGCAAATTTTAATTGCGCTGATGTTTTGCAGCGAAATTTTACGTTTAATAACAGGCAACAGATTTTCGCTTTGCATGCCTGCGGTGATCTGCATAGAAAGTTATTAGCTGAATGGAAACACAGCGATTCCCCTGAATTAACACTGGCGCCCTGCTGCTATGAAAAATGGTTACACGGCGATTATCAGCCACTATCTGAACTGGCAAAAAATAATAATCTAAGATTGAGCAAGGATCAGGTACGATTAGCCATGCAGGAAACCGTTACAGCTTCCACCCGTGAGCAGGCCCAGATGCACAGGTTACAAACCTTGCGCCTCGCCTTTGACATTCTGCAAAGAGACATTCGCGGTACAGATGAATACTTACCTGCTCCATCACTGCCTTTATCGGCGGCAAACTGGCCGGTTACTGACATATTCACATTCTTAGCAAACAAAAAAGGCCTGAAACTGCCGAAACTCATTGATACCGAATACTATACAAATAAAGCTCATTCACGCTATCAGCAGGTAAGACGATTGCAACTAGCCGCACAAGGGTTCAGACGCCCACTCGAACTGTGGTTGGTGAGCGATTTAGCACTTTATCTGGAAGAAGCAGGTATTCAGGTTACACTTCAGGAATTTTGTCCCCGGGAGCTATCCCCACGTAATATACAGCTGACCGCCTTCCGCTAGCAATTATCTGGACAGCCATCATAAATTGTCCTGACAGCCACCATAAATTGTCCTGACAGCCATCAAACCTTCAGGCATCAAAACTG
>NZ_JBVTQY010000073.1:0-8885 GCF_055755215.1 Planctobacterium sp. R6 | reverse complement strand
TGTTGTGGAACTTAATCCGGAGAGCAAAAAAGAAGCAGCTTAACGGCTTAGGCGACAACTACCTTGAAAAACGCCGGGGTCAGCCACCTTCGACTGTTTAACTGTCATGTTTGGTAACATAGAACATAATTGTACGGCCATTGCTGGTGGAGTAAATTGCTGACCTCGACGCTTTCGTTCTGAAGCTGATGTATTCTGTCTCCAGTATTCACTATTAGCTTCGATACTATTGACCAGGGTACCAAAACTGGTAATGCAGTTACTCATGGAGTCGAGTTGATAGTGCATAGCATTTTCCTTTTTTCAGAGGTGCCGCTGGAACCCTGATTTATTTTTTGTTGGATGGAGGTCCCAGCGTTATCTGTGATATCAGCAACTGTGCTCCCTCATGGATAGATGTTTTCAAATACCGTTTGTTGACTCACCAATCTGAGCGAGCTTATTCGTTAACCAATAAAAGTCTTCGGGGATATCGGATTCAGTCAGTCTCCCTGCGGCAATCATTTCAGAAATACCTTCAGCTAATTCAATGGCCACATCGTGATTTTTTAAATCCGTACTTTTTATTGTTTTGGTCATCATAAAGTCCATAGATTGCTTGATTGATGTAATTATAATAATTTCATTCTGTGTGTCGATAATATAATTACATTTTGCTTTTTTGAATTAATGATTTATAAAACCTCAACCGTTGAGGAATATCTTTTCAGGGGTGTGTATTTTAAAAAATGAGAAAATTACAACGCCAAAATACAATATAATATTGTATTAAGTATGATCTTGTGTTACTTTTTTCCTCAAATTATGACTTTTGGGTGGGCCAAATTGTGAAGATTGCTGCTTTGTTATTGTTTTTATTGTTAATGAGTGTGACCAGTATCGCTCTAAATTTATCTATAGAACCAGTAAGTAATGCGATTGCACATCTGGAAAATTTGATAGACCGTCGTGTTGATGCAGACCTTGTTTATTGCCATCGAGCCAAGGTGCTGAATGAAGATGGTGCGGAGAATTGTAAATCCCATCTGGAAAAACTGTTTTTTGTGCGGTGCAGTGATGGCGCGCTATTTCGCTTTCATAGCGCAGGTCACTTTACGATAGAGCACAATAAGAAATACAACGTCAAAGTCATCCTTCGTAAACTGAATAATATAAATATGTCCGGTGGATTCAATGAGTGGTGGAAACTTAGGCCCAGAATGACAGGCTTTCCCGACAACTTACAAACATTTACTCACGACAAAAAGCAGCATATTGCAGTTAATATCTGTCCTTAGTGTTGAATGTTGTGAGGTCGTTTAACTGAATCTTAATCGTGTCATGTCACATGGAGTGATACTGAATGAAATTACAATCGACATCAAAATCTGGTCATCAGTTGTATGTGAATCTCGTAACTACGCTGCTGCCGCAAGCTATTGAGTCAGTGACACCATTGTTACGTTTTTTATCCAGACAGAGGCAGGGTAGGCTGGTGATTACAACAATAGAATCACGAAGCCTGGCAGAGCAAATTAAGACGCTCATAGTGTCCGATTCATTACGATTACATATTGCCTCTTGTCAGAGTCTGGCGATGTCTGAAATTCAACGACTTACATTTAACGGTAATGGTTATCAAATGCCTCAGCATATAGGGTGTGTTGACCAAATCATCATTACCACCGATCTGACAAAGAAAACAACGTAAGGTACAACGCGCCAGTTAATAAGCATGTGTAGGCAGTTGGCCATATCATTATTTTAGGGGAGTATTATGAACAACATTTCTATTATCCCGGGTGAGCAACACGCTGTCGTATCTCTGCGGGTAGCTCTTTCCACGCGGTGTTCTCGAAACAACTTATCCATAGATCAGGCCTTAAAGCATATGCTTGATAGTGCAATAAGCAAAGGTGAGGTCGTAGATTACGATTATCATCAGGATGATATTTATCTGGTTAGTGTTCAGGGGGCACCGGTAGCGGGAGAACTGTTTGAGCAACAACCGTCTCGGTCATTGGCCAGGATGTCAATGTCGCAGCTGCAAGATATTGTGGTACATCTGGTGCAATTTAATCGACACCATCCTGACGCTGATAGCTTGTCTGCGCAGGTGCTGCTAAATATTCTCTTATTTGAAATGCAACAGCATCATATTGATGGTTTTAAAACCGAAGGCTCCATTGGACCCATGTCGGTAAAATCCGACTTCCCAACTCACCAGCTTGCAAGTCTTTTGGTCAGACTTGATCAAGCCGCCGCAATTATTAACGAGCAAGACTGGCCAGCAATTAGTCAGCGTATTAATGCGAGTATTTATTCTCACCAGGAAGATTTTCCCGAATTTCATGGAGCATCACGTATTCAGCAGGAGCGTCGACGTCAGATATGTGAAGAAGGATATGCAGTGACAAACGATGATGAGCTAATTCAGTCTGAACTGTTATCTGCGGCGATTTGTTATGCTGCGCCACATGGTAGTCTTGATATCGATGTGGAGCAGGTGTTCCCTTTTGATGAGACTGAGTATAAGCCGGTTGTTCAACCTGTTGGTAATCTGGTTAAAGCGGGAGCCTTAATTGCGGCTGAAATTGACCGGCTACAGCGTACTTTACCACATAATGAACTAGCACTGATTGACGGGGCGGTGCTTATAGAAGAGGAGCGTATGCGACAGGTTCGTTGCGAAGGTTACAGCTTTGAACATGATGACACGCTGAACTATTGTGAGCTGGTGGATGCCGCTTTATGTTACTGTGCTTTGCAGTGTTCAATATTGCGGATTGATTTGCAAAGTAGTTTTCCTTTTATGGCGTCAGCATGGAAACCATCCACTGATCCGGTAAAGAACCTGGTAAAGGCCGGCGCACTGATATGCGCTGAAATTGACAGGTTATTGCGCGCATCAACCAGCTGAATAATATCATTCGTTACCTGTTTTGACAGGTAACGCCTTCATTTTCTTCGGCACCATATCCCGCAACAATAACCAACCATATTTACCCAACCGGTTATACCATGAATTAAGCCCCCCTTGGCCAGCTTTGGGAATGGCATTGCGCTCGTTTTTAGTAGTGGATCCGCGCTCAAACAATGCGCTACTTATCTACATTTGAGGAGGGGAGGGTGTTATGTAAGGTGGGCAGTGGTCTTGTCAATTTGACTGGTGCACATTTGCGTTCCAGGCCCAATGTCCATCGGTCAATCTTTCCTATTTTTTAAACTTTTTATAAATAGCAACCAATGCAGCCAATCCAATCAATACGTATAACAAGTCATGGGCCTCAGCCCCTTCTGGATTGCCAATCTGACCTTGTGCGCCCCCTGTGGCGTGAACGAGGATAGGAAGCAATAGTAATAATACTAACCATTTTTCCATTTATCTAACCGGACACTTTTCGTTAAAGCGAATGCCATGTTCCCCAGGATCATAACTGGACTCGTTCGTCATAACTCATACTCTACTTAATTAACTCACCAGCGCTTACGAGGCAGACTTACTGCTACATATAAGTTCCATCTCAGTATTTAACTGATTTAGCCCAGTGTATTTGGTCTTCTAGATCGGAATATTCATAGTTTTTCACTAGGATTATTCCAACCCAATTGCCCTGATCGTCTCGCTCTATTGCGCTAGCTAAATCACCTGATGTTTTAAGTTCAGTACATTTCTGATGGAAGCGTTCTTCAATATTGCTAGTCGTCATCTTTTTCGCCTGATCTAATCTTTGAGCCACAGTTCTCAGCCAACCAATATCGCCCATCTAATTCCGTGTTGTCGGGTTTGTATTTGGTCTAGTTAATATCCATTGCTCACTCAGTTTATTTTTGATTACTTATTGCTGAGAAAGGCAGCTAAAGCAAGTGTCCTCACCAGCGTTTACATTAACAAGGTTTTTCTTGCAAATGGAGCAGGCCTGCATGTTCGGTAAAGTAGCCTCAAACTCTTTCCACGCTTGCTCTTGCTCTGGTGTCCAGTCGTCTAACTCTTCCATTTACAAAGTTCCCTATGCTGACAAAAGGCGACAACCGTGATTAATAATCACTTGTTTTTCTTCGTCGATTAACTCTGAACGAGTGTAAGTTTTCGCCTTGTGTTGGTCGTTTGTAAAACCGTCTTCCGTCCAAAATCCACAATGCGGATCTTGGACATTAAACGCTTTATCGCCTACTGATTCCCAATCGATAGCCATAAAATCTCCTACGTGATCTATTTGTTGGTTAAAGGTTCAAAACCAGCCTCTACTGCTTGTCTAGTTAGCAAGTTACAGAACTCTTCATGGTCTACATCATCGCTACCAGGCCAATCGCAACCAAGGAAGAAATGAGATATTGCAAAGCTAATTTCTTCTCTTACATCAGTATCTTCAATACCGAACTTCGCAACCTTAATTCTGGCGCGAGGGTAAATCTCTAAAAGCATTTTTGCGTCTGCAATAGCAAACGAAACATTTAAAGTTTCTTCGACATACCTTGCTACTTTAGCGTATTCAATATCATTTGGTTTGGACTGATAGTTCTCTCTAAAAAATTTGGCACCTTGAACCATGTTTTTAAGGATGTAATTAGCAGTGTCAGATTTACCACTTCTGTAGCTTTTATCTGATTCCACCATATGTTTAGGATCACCTATGAACATTTAGTCACCTTTTTTTCATTAGCCATTGCAGCACATGCAAGCTTAAATGCGACGCTTTGGGTATGTGCATCACTTGCAGGCTTACCAGTGATTATGATTGCTGCTTCTAAACTTTGCTGAGTCAGAGTATCCATGTTCATAGTGTTTGATGTAATTGATTAACCTGAATACAAGTATGATTCCCAATGGGAACTATTGCAAGTTATTCTCCATTCTTTTTTATGATTTTATTTGCCTTACTTGGAGTGAAATTCTAAATGTTTCAATATGAGCAAAGATATAGCGTAGGAAATGTTTAATCACTCTAACCAGCTTAAAAATATTTCGCAGGCGTGGAGCCAGATAAAATATGTAAAACGTCAATATGGCACGCCCTGTCTATCTATGAATGCTGCCAGCGAAAAGAAATGTGCCATTTGCGGGGTGTAAACAAGTGAGGTTTATCGGGGATAAAAGCCGCATAATGTGCAGAAATTTAATAACGATATAAATCAGTATGATAACGCTGAGAAAGGCCAACTGCCATATGGCTGGTTAATTTTTAATCAATCTGTGTAAGCGCCTTACAGCAAAAAGTTTCATCCGTGTTGTGCACAGCTTATTCACAAGGTTATAAACTGTTTTGTTGATAACTGTAAATTTTTGATACTTGACACTGGTCTTTACGCGATTTTTCAGATATTTACGGCACAGGCATGGTGTTACTCTACAGAAATCTGCTTGCTTCGGCCCCGGTGTTTTTTCTACTGAGATTGTGCCAGTGCCGAAAGTGTATTGATCCAGTGTCTTGCAAGCCGCCATCCAAAAGAATTTGGCGTGGTTTTGCACACTCTTTTCATATTATCAATAGTGCAATTTACTAGCGGTAACAGGTTTGCTCTGGCATCCAGCCCAAGGAGTGTTTTGAGTTCATCGAGTATAATGGTGGCTTTAACTGGCTCGCTAATTTGAGCAGGTGTCCTGTTTTCGTTTTTGATAATCTCAAGGCTTAGGGCAATATCACTTTTTTTGTACATTGACAGTACGTCCATTGTCAGGCTATTTACTCTCCACACCATTCCCTCTTTATTTCGTGATATTACATCCTTAATGTTCCTGGTCTCAGAGCCAGTTAATTCACTCAACATCCCTATACCATCCTGCTCAGGGTAATAATGCTGCATCATAGCAATAGCGCGCTCAATTACGACTCTGGCTGTTTCACCATTAGCTTTTGTTCGTTCCCTAAGCAGATTAAATCTAATCGGGTCGGCTATATTAAGCTGTGTCAACTTGTCATTCTCCAGTAGGGTATTTTTACAGGTATAATGTGTGCATTTGCCACCTTATCAAGGTTTATGTTGTTCAGGCCGGCCCCAGTACCCGTATACCATCTTGTGGGTTGAATTAAAGGTATCGAAGGCAACCCCGTCGATAACTGCGACAAAATGCTTTGCCTGCCTGGCGATAACGGTTCCGGTTAAATCGGCACAACGGGCTTTTCTGTCAGCAAACGCTGGGGCAGGGTGCCAGATAAAACCGTATCTTATCAGCACGGCATTAAAGTCGCTCTTTTTGATCCCATTTCGGGCAGAGCAAACTCCGGAACTACGTTTTGCCTGCATCGCCAACTCCTTATAGCATTCTTGATAGTCCCTGCTTAACGCTATTGCCATCGCCCGGGCTGCACAATCTCTGGCTGCGCCTTTATAATAATTTTTACGACCACCATCGTTATAAATCCATTGCACTGTATCCTCTCCCTTCATATAGGTTTTCGTAAGCATGCCTGGATAAGGTGTGGGACTATTTTAGCGATTAAGTGGCGCATTAGCGTTGTCTCTCGCCTGGGCTACTGATGTTTCCACTTTTTGAAGATCTTCGCTCATTGGAATGTCGGTCAACTGACACAAGCGTGCTGCAGTCGACTTAACCCCAAAAGTAGATTTGTTCATCTTGCCATTAAAATCCACACAACGACCGATCCAGTTATCATGCATTTTCGTCAAATCTATTTTTGATAGTGCCTGCATGAATGACCAGTCTTCCTTACCCTGGTCATTCATATGGTTCAGAAGATTATACCCCCACAAGAAAACGGCCTCCAAAAAGACGGCATGGGAAGTGATGTAGTCTGTTCTGAGCTCAGTCATATCCATCTGATTTTTGAGCATCGCATTAAAGTGTTGCAGATGATGCAAATGGTTAATGAATCGTATCAGTAATTCCTTTACGCGCTCTCGGACCTGGGGCTTTTCGACTTCAGATGAAAACTGGTTCTCAGTCATACCAAGAAAATAGGTAAAAGCCTTTTTCACTGATACCAGTGGCCATGCTTTGGTGGAACGGGCACCTACGGAGTTTGATGCCATATCAACCTTTTTCTTAAAATCTGGTACCTCTTCTAACACTTCTTTGATAAAGGTATTTAAATCTCCTCGATGGTCAAAAGTGATGGACAGGCTGCTCGATGGCTTCACGCTGTGTCCATTCAAGTCAGCAAATATCTGTTGTTTGCGCTCGATGGTATCTGCAAAATATAAGGTGATCGGCACAGATTCATCTTTTAGCGCCGGGTTCATCTGAAGAGCTTCTTTTAACCCACCTTCACGATGCTGCCCGTCTGCCAGGGTTAGTTTCATTTCAGCGGGTATTTTTATCACACCTAACCCATCTACAAATTGGCTTTCCAACGAAATAAAATCAGCCCGATTGTCCACAGTCCCGGTAAGTGCTCCGGTCACATATGATTCTGGATTCTTCAATACATACAATGAAAATTCCTTCACTCGCTTTTCATTAATATCTCGCTGTTGCCTGTACTCAACAGGCAGGTCTTTGTCATCGAAGACGCACACATTCGCCAACTCACTGAGCTTAACCATTGCAGAGTACATCGGATAACCGGCCTGAATGCCGTAAGTTGCGGGTAAGTAAATATACATATCGTTCTCCTGTTATTTAAGGGGTATGTTATACACTTAAAGTCTTTTCGTCAAGTGTATGTAATACGTATTTTGGTTGTTTTGCATTTCCCAACTTACACGTGCGAGATTATATTAAGTTGCCGATACAGTCAGTGTAGAGGTGTCTGATAATATAAATCAAGGATGTGTAAATAAGTTATTGACATGGGGTATTAAATGCGTATTATATGGGTATGTTATACGATTCGGAGAGAGGTTGTGAGCGCAATTACTAAATTATCTTTGGTAGATCCGGTTTTTGCTCAGCGCCAACGAGCACTGTCAACTGAAATAGAGCTTTTACCGTTATCTGATTACGATCGGGTGATTGTGTTCTTCAGTGGTAAAGATTCCCTGTATTGCCTGCTTGAGATGCTTGATCAGGGGGTCGACCGAAAGAAAATTGAGGTACATCACCATTTAATTGATGGTGATACCCAAGACCATTTTATGGATTGGCCTGTATCTCGTGACTATTGTCGTAAAGTCGCGCAGCACCTCGGGGTAAACTACCGTGAAAGTTGGCGCGAAGGTGGGTTTAAAGGCGAGTTGCTGAAACATAACAGTGTATCTCAGCCAATAATTTTCACTGACAGGGACGGACGTCATAGTTACCCGCCCGTAAGAGCATTGCCAAATACTCGACGTCGATGGCCATCCACCAGCGCCGATCTGAAGACGCGTTGGTGCTCGCCCAGCCTGAAAATTGAAGTCGCCGCAAAGTATTTGATTAAATCCACTGAGTTGCAAAGCATGAAGGTCTTATGCGTCACAGGTGAGCGGGCCGAGGAAAGTAAAAACCGGTCCCGTTATCTGGAGAAAGAAATCCATCGTACTAACGTCAGTGATATTCGCAACAAGGCCGGTGAACGCATTGGTGTCAAACGTTCTTCTGCTCGCTGGGTTGACCATTACCGCCCGGCACTGAAGGTGGATGAGCAAGCCGTATGGGAGAAGATCAGGCGTTGGAATATTATGCCACATCCGGTCTATTACCTCGGCTTTTCGCGCTGCAGTTGTGCACGCTGTATTTTCCTGAACAAACACTCATTGGCCACGCTTGAACGTATTGATCCGGCTGGACTGGATCGTATTGCTCTAATGGAAACTGAACTGGACCACACTATTGTCAAAGGTGCAGGTGTTAAAGAGCGCGCTGCAATGGGCATCCCTTACAACTTTGACCAGGACATTGTCGAGGTGCTGTTCTCTAGTGAATTCACATTACCTGTGCAACCTGAGCAGCCCCCTGTGTCAGGATAGTTGTCGCCTCAGTTTTTCGTATTGTTAGACAGGGGGTGGATGACAGGTTTGAGTGA
>NZ_JBVTQY010000072.1:0-9231 GCF_055755215.1 Planctobacterium sp. R6 | reverse complement strand
GGGGAATAACTTATTCTTTTGTTCATTGGCTAATTCTCTCAAGATAATTAGCCTCCGACAAACCCGGATTGATTCACTTGAATAATATTGGGGTACTGAGCTGACAATCCACCTATTCTAATAAGCTCTCCACCCGCTTGACCTTGATTGGTCATGAGCAAACCTCTTTCCCCAGGAACGGTATGGAAATGAGACTTTATGCCTAACTTGTAATATGCTTGAGTGAGAAGAGATTGAGCGGCTATTTGTCGAGGTTCACCATCGATCAATTGGTTGATATAGACTTTTGAATGCTGCTTTGCAAATAAACTGCCGCTAATGAACAATAGTGTGAGGAAAAGAACAAGTTGGTTGCTAACTATTTTCATTTGGCTTGTCATATTCTATACCTGCGATTGCTCCTCTACGCTACGAGTATAGATTATGATCAACATAGTTTAAAAATTATTGAATTGATTACAGCAGATCATGAGTTGGTTGAACGACAGTGCTTGTCATAAACGCCAACGTCGTCGATGTAAATAACTCGATTGACACCAGAGAAAAGCGCTGGTCTTTCTCTTCCTTTTCCTCAGCAGATTTAACCAACCGAGCGCTACAAATATATTGACCTAAAACGACTAGTAGACTTAGCATATCCTGCTGGTTAATTTAGTACAAAAGTAACTTATTTAGTCTTTATTTTATAAGCCCTCAAAGCATGAAAAATAAATCTCAGTTTAAATACCAAAACGGAAATAAATCCCAATTTGGGTGGCCAAGCGAAAAAATGGCCGACTTTTAAGTTACTGAAGGGTGAAATATTTACCTTCTTGAGATTCTCATTTTAACTGGCACTCTCCAATTTGTGGAGACTGCCACTTAATTTGAGAATTCGCGGCAGGTTGAATTTTTATTCACTCTGCACCGCCTAGTTCACCGTGTTTCAGTAGCTAATTTGTTGCGATATACTATTGGGCAGTCCAGTATGAATCAAGAAAACGTCTAGGTAAGTCTGGTCGATTCAAATAGCAGACTTATAAATACTAAATTTTGAAGTATAAACAGACCTTTTTGCCATCAATATCTTTTATGGTAAATGGTATTTCATAAATAGATTCCATAATCTCTTCTTTTACGACGTCATCTACTTTGCCTGCACTTACCACTTCACCTTTTTTCATCGCGACAATATTGTCGGAATAGCTTGCGGCAAAGTTAATATCATGGATAACGATAACAACAGCTTTATTTAGCTCTGCGGCTAAACGGTGTAATGTCTGCATTATTTCAACAGAGTGTTTTATATCTAGGTTGTTTAACGGCTCATCTAAAAATATATAGTTAGTGTCTTGCGCCACAACCATCGCAATAAATGCCATTTGGCGTTGACCGCCACTGAGTTCATCTAGATATTTGTCTTTTATGTAGGTGATATCTAACTCGTTTAACGCGTTATCAATTATAGTATTGTCACTGTCGGTTAAACGACCTTGTGAATGTGGAAAACGGCCAAAGGAGACAAGCTCTCTCACCGTAAAGCGCATATTGATATTATTAGATTGCCTTAATACCGCTAAGTGCTTGGCAAGCTCTTTACTATCCCATTGGGCTAGTAACTTATCACCAATCAGCACTTCACCAGCGTCACTTTCTGTTAAACGGCTAGCCATCGACAATAAGGTGCTTTTTCCCGCACCATTAGGCCCAATAATGGCGGTTACTTCACCTTTAGGAAATAACGCATCTGCGTTGTTTACAACAAAAGTATCACCGTATTTTTTTGATAATCCTGTTAACTTAATCACAACTGTCTCGGAATTTAATTAATCTTATTGCGAAGTAGTAACCACATAAAATAACTCCCCCCCACCAAATTGATAATAACGCTAATCGTAGTTTGGAAGGTCAGCACCTTTTCAACAAACCATTGCCCAGTTACTAAAAGTAATACTGCCAATAAACTGCTCGCGACAATTAGAAAGCTGTGCTCAAAGCGCTTAAATAGTTCACGCGTTAAACTTACCGTGATTAAGCCAAAAAACAGCACTGGGCCAACAAGGGCTGTCGCTACTGCCACCATAACAGTAATAACTATCATCATCTGCTTGGTGAGTCGTTTCGTGTTTATGCCAAGGCTTGTTGCATTTTCTTGTCCTAACCATAATACATCGAGCTTTCTTGCTGAAAAAAACAAGTAGGCAAAACAGAGTATCAGTGGAATCGTACTCCTGTAGACCAATTCTGCATTGATATTATTAAAGCTGGCGAACATAGCGCGTTGAATAACTGCAAACTCGTTTGGATCAACTAACATGGTTAAAAAGCCTGCCAGGCTGTTAAATAAGCTGCCACAGACTACACCTATTAATAACAAAGTGAATATATTGCTACTACCGCGCTTAAAGTAAAAATGAAATAAAGTGAGTGAGAATCCGATCATTACGATTGTTGATAGTAAGAAATTTGGTATGGCTTCTATCACCAATACACTCGCCATGCCAAATATCACAACAATTATGACTTGCACCAATAAATACAAGCTATCAAAGCCTAAAATTGAAGGGGTAAGAATTCTGTTATTGGTAATGGTTTGGAACACCAAAGATGAAGCCGATATTGCCATAGCAGCTAATACAATTGCCAGCACTTTCGGTAAACGAAGTGTTAAGAAAAATTGATAATTGTCAGCGTTTAGTCCTTGCCCAATAAACCATGCAATACTTGTAAAACATGCCAATAGTAAAATGGCGACTTTTATCCAATCACGCATTGGCTTTATCCTTAACAACCAGATAAATAAATACCACACCACCAAAGATACTGATGATCATCGAAATTGGCATTTCATACGGAAAAATGAGCAGTCTGCCTAGAATGTCGCAACTCAATACTAAAATGACGCCCCAATAGGCAGTCCAAGGCAAGATTTTTTTCATGTTATCGCCCATAAACAGCGAAACAACATTTGGTACAATCAACCCTAAAAAGGGAATAACACCGACAATCATCACAACACTTGCCGTGCTATTCGCGATAAGCACAACGCCGATAAACACAACCTTTTGATAATCAAGACCAATATTTTTAGCAAAGCTATGACCGATACTCGCGGCGCTAAATTGACTAGCGTAGTAATAAGCCAAAATACAGGCAGGCACAGCTAAAAACAAAATTTCATAGTTACCCTGCAAGACACTGGCAAAGTTAGCAACACTCCATGAAGACATGGTTTGTACAAGGTCGTGTTTATAAGCAAGAAAAGTGGTCAATGCTGAGATAACATTGCCGTACACAATGCCGATTAGTGGCACGAGTACAACATTTTTGAATTGAATTTGCTGTAAAAAACGCACAAACAGCAAAGTGCCAAAAACAGCAAAGCCAAAAATAACCGTTAGATACGACCACTGAGATGCTTGCTGTAAAAGAATTAAACCAACAACATAACCTAGCAATGCACAATCGATGGTGCCCGTTGTTGAAGGGGATGCAAAGCGGTTTTGCATGATTTGCTGCATGACTAAGCCCGCTATACTTAAGCCTGCACCTGCTAACACAATGGCAATAAGTCTGGGAATGCGGGAAATCACATAAATATCATAAGCGTGCTCGTCGCCAGAAAACAAACCTGCAAATGACACATCAGCAGCACCTAACAGGAGTGATGTCAGCGCTAAGGTAAAAAATAAACTGGCAGCAACTAGCTGCTGTTTAGTGACCATAAAATGAAATACTCTATAAACACGAACCCTCCACTGTTTTTTAAATCAGTGAAGGGCTTTGTTGAACGGTTAATTAGTAATTAAGAAACAAATTTAGTTAAGGGCTCTACTCAACTAGTGCAGTGCTTTTTCAGCATCTGCCACCATCAACTCAGTAGCCGTAATACCACCCGTTGAAATATACCAAGCGTTAGAGTCGATAAATATTAGTCGGCTGTTTTTCGCCGCAGGCGTAGCATTAACTAGCGGGTTATTAAACAGTGCTTGCGCCTTTCCTGAGCTTCTTCCAATAGCTTGCTCTCTATCCATAACAAACATAACATCGGGTTTTGCATCGGCAATGTACTCAAATGAAATCAAGCTGCCGTGATTACCTTTAATCGGTGCGATATTTTCACTGGTTGATTGTGCGAAGTTAAATTCATCAAATATCAGAGAAAAACGACTACCTTTATTGAACATCGCAAGGTTATTACCATTATTCATTATCATCAGTGCTTTAAGTTGTTGCTCTGACACTTGTTTGCCTAGCTTATCAATCTTAACTTGCACTTGGTTTATCAAACGTTCAATTTCAGCTTCTTTATCAAACAGCTTACCTAACATTCGCCAATTTTTTTGTGCGTCTTGCCAATAGTTACCGCTGTCGATATAAAACATTACCGTTGGTGCGATTTGTTTAATATCGTCATAAATTTTAAGCATACGGTTTTCTGCAATAATCACATCTGGTTTTAGCGTGAAAACTGCTTCAAAATCAGGCTCCGCTGTTGTCCCCGTATTTTGAGTAGAGTGCTCATAGTCGGCTAAATAGTTAGGTAGCAGTGAGTGTGGCGCACCTACGGGTTTTATTCCTAATCGGTCTAGTACATCTAAGCTAGCATTACCCAATACAACAACGCGTTTAGGTACTCCGTTAAATTTAGCGGTGCCTTTTAAGTGTTTAATCGCGATTTCTTTGGCAGATACTGTATTGGAGGAAAGCGCGATAATCGCTAAAAAAGATAAAAATAATTGGAAAAAGTTTTTCATAAATACTGCTTTCATAAATAAAATTTAACGAACGGTGCTGGTCAGCTTACTTCTCTTGCTGCTCAATTCTTAACACTTGTGCTTGGGTGCAGCTTGCTAGCATTTCATAGGCTTTAGCAACTACGTCTTGACCTTGAACAAAAGGGTGCGGTTGATCTTTGCTATGCTCAGCCATTAACTTGAGTTTTTCTCTAGTGCCATCTCTGGTTGGGTGATTTGACAAAAAGACATCGACACCTTGCGCCTTGGTAATGTCACCAAAACGAGAGGCTGCATCAGTGTATGATTGAATACGAGCCAAATCTGGGCCGTAATTTAAACCAGTACCACCCCAAAGGCTGACCATGTGTTTTTTACCATTATCGAATACTGGGAAAATAAGTGAAATGGTGCCTGGTGTATGGCCTGGCGTTTCATAAACCTGCACTTGAGTATCACCAAGTAAAATGGTCTCACCATCTTTTATAGTAATGTCGCGCTTAGGCATAGGCCCCCAACGCGGGCTAAACACGATTAACTCATTGCTTTCAAGGCGTGACCACGCAACATCACTCATCACTACTTTGGTTTTATAATTGCTGACAAAGTGTGCTTGACCGCCATAGTGATCGCCGTGCTCATGGCCGATGATTAAATACTTGGTATCTGCTGGATTAAGGCCTAATGCAAGCATACCTTTTTCAATATATTCTTTGGCTTGCCTTACTGTATTAAGTGCATCGACCAGAATTAAACCGTCACTGGTTTCTATTACCCAACTAGAAACACCACCAGTACCGACGTAGTAAAGATTATCAAACACCTTAGTAGCAGGGAGCCCTGACGAGCGTGACTTGCCACTTTTTTTCTTTTTACCTGAAGCACTATTGCGTTTACGCTTTGACAAATCGCGAATTTCAGATTCAATATCACAAAGGTTGGTTAAACCTGGAAATAGCTCTGCATGTGCCATACCTTTGCTAGCAAAATGTTTAGCTGATTGAATTGTTTTTTCTTCTGCTTTAACTTCAAAAGCTAGTGCTGTTAAGCTAGCTAGAGAGAAAAATAAGAACAATGCGTTTTTCATGTTAATCTGTTTAAACCTTTCACTACCGTTTATTAGTTAAATCAAGCGATTTAGAAAGAAGTCACAACTGATAACCATAAACGGCGACCATCTTCTTTATAACCGTAATCTTCCGCAGTAATTTCCTTATCAAATAAGTTATAAATGCCTGTAGATAGTGTGAACATGTCGTTTATTTGCCAGTTTACGCCGATATCCATATAAGTTAATGACTTCGCAACGGTTGAACGTGAACCAATTGTAATTGGTTGACTGTCTTTACCACGATAAGTCACTTTTGCCCATGTATTGAATGACTCATTTACTTGCCAATTTACCCCTGCGTTTGCCAAGTGCATTGGTACTTGAGTTAACGGTTGACCTTTATTGTCACCCGATTTTTGCTCTGAATCGTTGTAGGTGTAGGCAGCGTTAATTGATAACGAATCTGTGACATCAGTAGAAACCGACGCTTCTACACCCGATACTGTCGCTTCATCAAGGTTTTCATATTGACGACCCGTTGGGTCGCCGCACTTTTCAACAGGACACGTTGTTAAGTTAGCTTTACCTTCAAAGTCATTATAAAACGCTGTTACTTGGGCAACTAAGTTGTTTTCGCCTGTGTAGTAAACACCAATTTCATTGTTTAATGACGTTTCTGGCTCTAAATCAGGGTTACCGTAAATGTCACCACCACGGCTCTCTTGCATCCACTCAGGTGTCATCGCACGAATATTAGGTGCACTGTAGCCTGTTGAAACGCCACCTTTTAGCACCCAGTTATCAGCTAATGACCAAACACCGTATAAGCGGTAGCTAATGTGAGAGTCAAAAATTTCGTTATCGTCATAGCGAAGGCCTAAAGTGATCGCTAAATCGTCTTTGGCTTGCCACTCATTGTCTGCAAATAATGCCCATTGATAGTTAGATATCTCGGTTGCTTCAGCGCCGTTACCAAAATCTTCTAAGTCTTCATTTTCGTACGAAACACCCGCAACAATCGCATTTTGGTCAAACACAGTAGACCACTGTGAATTAAACACTAAATTTTCAATCGTAATTTCACGACCAACGTTTTCAACTGTTTCTTGTTGAATAAAACTTGTACCTGTCGCCCACTCATAGTTACCCGTATGAGCAAGTGAGAAAGACTCTCGGTTATTGTTTCTTTCGGACTCTCTACGAACAGAATCTACAGACTTACCTTCTGTTGTATAACGCTTTTGGTCTTGTTTTGCGTAATCAAGGGTGAAACGATCTGACTTAGTTGCCATAAAGTGTAATTCAGCGCGGTAGTTTTCCATTTCTTTACCACCATAACCGTCAATAATTTCATCTTCGTCACGCTCTTGTGTCATTGCTGTAAATGAAGCTGATAGCATGTCTTTTACGATTGGCATAGCAAGATAAACTTGTGCTTGTCTATCATTACCCGCATCGCTGTCTTCTTGAACAATCGTTTCTAAACGAATATTACCTTGAAACTTTTCAAAGTCTTTACGCGTAATAATGTTAATTACACCGCCAATGGCACCAGAGCCATAAAGCGTCGCCATTGGCCCACGTACAACTTCGATGCGCTCAATAGCGTCGAGTGGTGGTAACCAATCTTGCTCCCAGCCTGCACCGCTGCCACTTGGCTGCGTTTCTCGGCCTGATTGCTTTTTGCCATCAACTAAAATCGCGGTGTACTGACCATTCATGCCACGTAATGAAACATCTTCACTCGCGCCACCACGAGTAAGGGTAACACCAGGCATATCGCGTAAAGCATCGGTTAGATCTTTATAAAAGCCTTTTTCAATATCAGTGCGACCAATTACGCTAATTGACGCGGCTGCTTTAGATAAAAGTTGTTCACGACCAGCAGCAGTAACAACGATGGTTTCCATTTCGTCTGTGTTAGCTGCGCTTGTATCAACTGCCTGAGCATTCGCGTGAAGGGTAAATGCTGGGCAAAGACTAAGTGTTGCGAGCGTGCTAGCCACTTTGCTTAAAGAAAAAGGGTTAGTAGATGTCATTAGGTAGAAGCTTTAAAATTAATTACTATTGAGAATGATTCGCATTTAAAACCCCATTCGTTATTTTTGCAACAAATTCCCCATTCGATAGATGGATTGTGATTATGCGAGATTTGCATAATCATGTTATGCAAAGGATTTTTCTTCGGAGAAAAGTGATTTTAAAGTGCCTCTCACCCATTCACACATAGGATCATCATGAAAGCGCTTATGCCAATATAAATAAACATATTGAAAATCTAGTTGTAGCTCTTTAGGGATTTCTTTGACACATAACCTGTCATCTTTACATGCCGCAAGGGCAAACGGTGTAGGTAAATGAAAAATGATATCAGTGCCAGCGGCAATATTGGGCGCTGAGTTAAAATTAGATAGCTGTACGGGTACATTTAAACTTTCTTTGCCTTTTAGGTAGCCCAATTCACGAAATTTAGCTTCAAAAGAAATATTCTTCTCACCTTGTAATGATATTTGTCCAAATTGGCTTTGCATTAGGTTTGCAGTCGTTAGTGCTTTATCTGCTAGAGGGTGAGACTTACTCATCAGTAATCTAAAATCACGCTTGGCTAATATCATTCTATGAACACTTTGCTCACCCGTTGGCGGTTCATGCGAAGACATCACAAAATGAATATCACCTGCTATCAAGGCGTTAAAATGGCGTTTAGGCGTCGTGTCTATACTGACGACTAAGTTAGGCGCTTCACTCCTGACTTTCTCAATTAAGGCTGGCATTAACGCATCTATTTGAGGTTGTAGACCATAAAATTTAACAGTACTTGCTATCGTGTCTGGAGAAAATTGCTGTTTATGCACTAATCGTTCAAGGCTTGTTATCACCTCAGTGAGATCTTCTTTAAGGCTTTCTGCTTTAGGTGTTAACTCATATCCATAATTCGAACGAACAAGTAGCTCATCGTTAAAGAAGGTACGCATCTTTTGTAGTGCACGACTCACGGAAGACTGACTAATATTTAAAGATAGTGCTGTGTTAGAAACATGCTTCTCTTCTATCAGTTGTTTCAGAATTTGTAACGAATTTAAATCTAGTTGCGTTAAGTTCATTGCATTACCTCAAACTAATTCGAAATGAAGTGTAAACTACATTGGCCTAATTCTAAAAGGCAAAGAACGAGTTTGGGGAAGCTTAACGTCTGCTTCTAGCTCATAAACCTTCGTTACAGTAATTACGCTAAATCATTTACGGGCAAGAAACGAGTTGGCTGAACGTCCGCTTTGGAGAAATCTGCATATAACACCAAATAACTGCGTTCGTCTCAAATTCGCTCATATCTGACAGTGAAGCATAACGATAAAAAATTTGGCTCGCTCAATATAAGAGTTATTTATAGAAGTTCCAATCTAATCTGACATTTCCCTTTTAAAAGAGAGAGTTACCAGTTTAAGGTATGGGTGTCGAATCCAA
>NZ_JBVTQY010000071.1:0-9297 GCF_055755215.1 Planctobacterium sp. R6 | reverse complement strand
GCTGGTGTGCCGGAAGCGATACATACCGCCATGAAGTATTGTTTGGAAATAATTAACCAAGTATATTCAAACCCTTACCAATTACTGTTCTAAAATGTAAATAACACAGTATGCAAATAGCCCTCTAATACTATCCATTTAGGAAGACAAGGAGCAGGGCATGAGCAGTTATTTACCAATAGTAGAAAGCAGCCTAAACAACAAATGTGATGAGTGATCAAGACAGAATTTTGAAGTTAATTGAGGAATTAGGAAGAAACCCAGATTCACCATTGGGCCTGCAGATACAAAGTCAGGCGAATGCAGCATTCGCACGACTGGAAAAGGTTTGTAAAAACCTTGTTCAGGCTCTGGTTGAGTTTGAAGAAAATCCCACGGAAGACAACCGAAATCAGGTGTTATTGATGATTGATCAGTGGGAGTGTATGCATGGCGAGGAGCAGCGGGTGTCAATGCCGGAAGAAGTGCTCCATACATTTGAAAATGAAGCTAAAGAACTTCTGAAGGAAAAGCAGCGTAGGCCACCTGACATAGAGACCATTCTCACCTTTGACGCACCAATAAGCGATATGGAGTACGACCTGATTGGGGGGTTGAGTGGCGTTAAAGGGACATTCCATCGTCTGTGGTCATCAATATCAACACTGCATAGCTGGACTGAGCTTAATTTGCCTGGTAAAGAAGCTTACGACGAATTGGTTCATGAATTGCGAACAGACCTGGAAACAAAGCTCAAAAGAAAGCTAACAGGTGAAGAGTATGAGCGGCTGAAAGAGGCTGCTCATTGGCATTCGGCTAACATCGGTATTCCTTTTTTGAAGGAAATGCAGGCGAAATAATTGGCGAATGGGTAAAAATCACTTTAAAACCGGTTACGCTATTTCAATTATCTACAAAACATTTATATAATCCATGTATCAGGTTGTCGTCGCCTGGACATGTCCCACTTACTATCGAGTTAAGCTGTCAAGACGAAACAAACCAGCAAACCAGTTAAACCTGGCAGGCTGACGCGAGGGACACGTAGTTAGCACAAAATGCCAATTATTTAGGTTTGACACATGGATAACTTTATATTTCCTGTGGCGGTATATCCGTCGCAATTAGCAATATTTAAAGAAAAAGCAGACTATTTAGCTGACTCAATTCGCAGCCATTATCAAATCAAAGTAAGCAAATTCAAACGTTATGATTATCTGGCGATAGCGTTGGGTTATAAAAGCCATAACGACCTGATCAAGTCTTCAGAGCATCGGAAAGATGCTGATAAGCTTACGCCGTTGTCTATCTTTGATGAACGACCTGTCATTGAATCAATAGCTGAAGTGTTTGCCGCAAAAGTAAATGGGCTAACAAAAGCCAATTGCATTTTCATAATATGTCGATTAGCAAGTGATAAGAGTCCTTGGCAGTGGGCTATCGGGGACTATGTTGACCTTAATCATCTAGACGAACCACCTTCATCGGTTCTCAATTTGGCACGGTCTGCAAGTGCTCAGCATTTACCTGAAATGGTGTTGCATGGCAGAGATTATTCTGCACTTGATAGTGCCGAGAGAGTGTTATTCTGGGAGTGCTGGAATACAGGAAGAAAGCGTGGTGTCCGTCTGACTATCACAACAGCTGTTTCGCAGGAGGAGTTAAATAACTGCCGAAATATTAAGACAAAGTTTGATCTCATCGGTACCCGCTTTAATGCTATCAGTGTCGAAGTAGAGACAGGTCAGCGTAAATTTTCGGAAGAAGACTTTCTGGAAGAGAGCCGCATATTCACACACACGTTAGCTAACGCCAGCGAAGAAGAAGCTGAAGCAATTTTCAGCAATGTAGGCGCTAGATTGGTTATGGGGGCAGATGAGACCAATGAAGCATGTAATTTGTTTAAAGACAGAGGTGAAATCGACATGACTGAGGTTATTAGGAGCAATCCTGTAACCACCGTCAACTTGGATTCAATGGCGAGAAGCGATTCTGGCCGAAAAGTACTGTCCCAGATTGCACAATCAGCGAAAAGGCTACAATCACCTGAGGTGCACAAAGAGAAAAAACGACTAACTCAACTCCTTCAGCCAGAACAAGAGTTGTCGGACGTCTGTGAACACAAAATCTCTGATCACTTCCACAATAAAGAAATAGGATCAAAACAATCAAAATGCATTGTTTGTGGTCATCAATGGGTTGAATCAGAATTCTTGTCAAAAACCAAATTCAAACACTGGAAGCGGATTTCAGCAGGCAAACTGGTGGGGCAATACAAAGAGAAGGAAAAATTCTATATTGGAACCACAACAGGCCCAATGCATGGGCTAATGATTTCTGAAGTTAAAGAATTAATGGATGAGTTAAGATTCATAAAGGATGCTGGTGGTATAGTGCATCAAAACATGTCAACCCCGCATCATCAGACACAAAAGCCATCAAAGGAGTTTAAGGATATGCTAAATGAAAGAGCTGATGATCTCATGCTACTCAGTAACAATAAACGGAAGGAGGAGGTATTGAATAGTGCAGGTAGCGTTGAAATCGAAAAGCTGATTGATGCGATGTTGCCAGAAGGAGAGTCTGATGAATTTGCAAGCATGTGTGTTAACCGAGCTGTGCGACGAATTCGGGAACTGAAGGCCTTAAACGGAAAGTCGCTTGACAGTTTAACGAATAAAGAAGCAGAACTGTATGAGTGGTGTTGGAATGAAGGGATAAATGAAAATTGGGCCACAAAACTTTATACTGACGCGCCTTCTTCGGTCACGGACGTAATGAAGGAGTTTAAAGAGATTACACGACTCAATATGTATCGGACTAAAATAGTCATTTATACGAGTGAACTTGATATTTCAGCACCGACAATAATTAGTGATGCATCTGTATTTCAGTAGTCTGGTAAACAAAAGTAATCAACTGCTGTCTTCACCCACCTGAAAACGGCCATCATGCAGCTGGTGGATAAAACCGTTGTGTGTGATTGTGCAACAAATATTCGTTACCAATTGCTTTGGCTTAAGTAACGCTGTGTCTTAGAAAATAAGCAGGATGGCTGGCTACATGTCTTTTTTAAGGTGCAAAAAGGTAATATTATTGGATCCAGATTATCTATATGTGAGGCGGTATATGTCCAGACGACACAAAATTAAAGAGCCAGCCCGCTATCCAATGCAGGCACAGGAGCTGCAGGGGTTACTTCAAGATAGCCGCGTAACGGATGATGAGGTGCGGAATTGGCTCGGCTGGTCAGAAAAAGATTACAATAACTATGTGGGTGGCCATAAAGAAATGGTGCAGCAGCATTATCATCAGTTGATGGGGTATCTTGCAATTAAGGCTAACCTGCAAGCCGATACAGCCACTCCAATACCTGTCAATAAAAAGGCATTTATGCTGGCGTAGGAGGATTGTTGGAGTTTAGTCGGCTTGCAGAGCATATCCACCGGTTCACCGTTGAAAATCGAAAATCAGCCTTTTCATAATGACACCACGAACTTTGCCTTGTGAACATAGTCAGTCATGATGATTATGATCGTCACTGATATGTAAAAAGGTTTTGATGTGCCGGGACCAGTCGTTATGGGTAAGCGGACACAATCGCTCGCGGCAGACCAGGTACCAATTGCGGATCAGATGCAACCCCAGGGCATCAACAGACCCTTCCTTTCCATTTTCAATATGCAGTATTGTTTCTCGGGAAACGCCCAGTAGTTTGCCCATCTCTGCCTGAGTAAAACAGGCTTCTTTACGGATGTTTCTCAGGCGGTGAGTTTCAAAGTGTGACATTGTATTCATTGAAATAATTCCAGAACATGTTCAGCGTTCAGGAGCGAACGATACCAATTAAATAATCACCGGATCTAAGGACTATATTTTCACCTTTGCCGATCTTAATTTGCTGATCAATTTCTATATTGATTGGTTGATGTAAAGGAAACTGTTCATTGCCACTAACAATGTTTGTCATATCAACCAAATCTGTCATGTTCATCGAAAAACCAAATTGGTCTTTCTGCTGACAACAGCGTTGAGGGGGCGTGATGGAAATCATTATGCCATGCTCAAAGACTTCCCATGTCATTTTTGGTTTTGTTGTTACAGGTGTTATGATCTGGTCTTTATTGCTTAAATAAGATATTTGATTGATATGAGAAAAGACCGATGGGTTTACCATGTCATAACGTACTGAAAATTCCAGCGCTGACAAGCAGGACTGGGTTCTGCAAATGACTAACCGAAAAGTGTCAGTGTCTGTGGACATTTCTGATATTGCTGCGTCAAGTTTTGCGGAAAAATCACGCGCAGCGCTATTGGGTTGCGTCAGTTCACACCCCGAAACAGTTAACAATGCAGCGCTTAATAACATGGATGTAATTATATTTGATAATTTCATGTGATTTATCTCATTGGTTTGTTAATACGTCTGGCGGGAATGGCTCTACAATCCGCCTCAGCTGAACGTTCAGTGTCAGATTTATTCATTAAGGATCTTTTCAACACAAAACATAGAAAAATCTAATTGCTGCTTTTGTACATGATCCAATTCTTTTGCACCATTCAGGATTTCTTTACTTACCTGTTTAAGTCGCGGATCTAATAATACGTCAAAATCAGTATCACGCATTGTTGACACATCTCGAATGAGTGCCTTAATGATCCGCAGTCCGCGCCAGATATGCACACCTGTCATGGGGTCGGTAAAGATATCATCGTTGTCGCAATGAATACCTAAAGCTTCAGTAGTCTTGACCAGCCATCTGAAACCTTCAATTTCAGCATTTTTTTGGCTGATCGTTTCATCAGCTGCTGTCAGGGGCCCGATGACAGTTTCAACAATTTCACTCCCCTGGGATGTCAGCCCAATCCGTTTGACGGAAGGGCTGTCATTATATACTGCCTCCTGAAGTAGTGCCGTTCGGTCGGAGGCATCGTTTGACAGTATAGGTTTGGATTTTTTAAATCCCTGAAGCAACCGCATACAGCGTGTAAAACGATCAGCAGCGACGCCAACCTGAGTTCTGACATCAGCCATAACCGCATAACCATCGTCATCTTTAAGGCCGTGTGTCGCCAAAAGGACCTGGAGGCATTCAATATCTGACTCCTGATGCCAACGATACAACTTAGCTAAGGCGCTTCCGAAGTTCATTGCGTTAATTTGATCTGGTTTTTTTTTAGTTTTCATCATAAAAACATATTTCCACTTGGAGTTCTCCAATAATGGATATTGGAGAACTCCAAGTCAATAGAGAAAAATTAGATTTATCTACAATGGTTATTGGATGGCATATTTAGTGAGGGCGCACTTTGAAAAGTTGGCCCGCACAGAGGCGAGCCGATTGGTCTTAGAGTTTTGGAAGATAGCTAATTGTTTCTGAACAGCACAATATTGTCGTCCCTGTAGTGTATCTCAGTATTTCGCACCTCAAGATTCTCATGGTTAACAACAATCACGTTGTGACCACAAGCAAAAGCGTAATCAGTATTCTCAGATGCCTGCTGAGTATTAAACAACATCATAAACAGGATGTCAGGTGACCGGCGCATCCAGTCATTGGTCTGCATTAATTGATCTTCTTCGTACAGAAGCATGTTTGTTAACGTGATCTCAAATAAATTGTCGTAGATAAAACTGGGCGTAAAACAAGCTACCGTGACGGGATCACTCAGGCGTCTATCAAGCAAAACAAGGTAGGGGATCATTACCTGAAAATCAAGCTGAAGGGAGGGCTTTAGTTTAAATTGCAGCATGAATTGCCTGGAGCCCAGCGTATCTAATGCTGAACTAAAGCGCTCTACATTTATCTTGTTGCCAATACGCAATAGTTTAGGATCCAGAGGATGATGGGTGCCCCGTTTCGTGGTCTCAGTTGCGTACTCATCAACTGCGTTAACAAAACCGCTGATATCACTTGATGAGAAAATTGTGCTCAACCCTAAACTACGGCTCATTCCGACGGGTTGAACGCTATGTCGTTCGGGATCCTCCATAAAACGGTATTGTTCAGAGAAGAGACTGCACTGCATGCAGGTCTGTTTTTCAGTTTCGCTCCAGATAGCGTCCAGCTCCAGTATCCGATAATTGACATCACAAAACCGCATCTGCTTTCGTGCGTTTTGCGGCAACATCTTCATTAAATCAATAAAGCGGCGAAACAGCCTTTCACGTCCTTGTTCGCTTTTAATGAAATTAAGCTCGCGAAAAGAAAAGATGATGGGCTGGTCCGGGTAAAAGGGTTCTGTATATAACTTATCAAGGTCAGTTAAGTCAGCCGTCTGGATCATCTGCTCCCAATTTTCGCATCGATAGTGCTTCATCAGGTTAAACAGTGTCGGTGTTTCATAGGCGTTGGTATTTAAGTCATTTAAAATGTCAGTGCCATTCAGTGTTGGCAATATTGCGGTTGTCTCAGCAGTCAGGAATTTAGACGCAAAATAGACCATCTCTTCAACCCCTTGAGTTTCTACCACCTCAATTTCTGGATAATGCATCTCCATTGCCTGCACAAAACGGCTATCAACTATTGCGCCGTCAGCAATAAATAAGCGATTGCCTGCGATAATGTTTTTAATATCTTTATTGAGTTTGCTGGCGATGAATTCGCTAATCCAGATGCCGTGGTCCTCTTTGAATTTCAGATGAGCAAGATAGTTGTCCAGTTGCCGGGAAGATAAAGATGGCTCATCACCATAATCCTCATCCATAGAAAGCGCCACATTGGTGATGCTCTCAAGCAATTGCCGCTGTTTTTCAGTCAAAACAGCTAGCAAACGCTTGTTCAGGACGCCGAATACCAATCGAAAGAGATCATTTAAAACCTGATTTTCAGTGTCATAATCAGCCGCGTCGCTGACATCATAGGTCGGTAAGGAACGAATAAAGTTTACAAGATACAGTGCCTGAGAATGTTCAAGGTTGGCGTCGAAATGCGTCAACAGACAATGGATCCAGCGTTGAGGCGCAGCAACCCAGTAAGACATAGCAACACTGTAATGGGTGACACCAAGGTGCAATAATATCTGCACAAAGGCATTAGCCTGAGGACTGTGGATCTCATTTTCTGACAATGTGATGGGGATAGCGGTATCAAGCAGTGATTGTATTTCTATTTGAGGAGCAGTGGCCTCAATATCAATCGAGACTTCATTGAAGGCCCAGTGAGAGAATTCATAGGTGAGGTGGGATGTTAATTTCTGCTCTACGGATTCTTTATGTAAAGAGTTGATCACAACATGCATGGATTTATCTATCACAGATAAGAGGTTGGACGCACTATAGTGATGGTTTGCACTGAGAATATCTGCCCAGCGATGAGTTGTATCCACCGCAAACCTGATGGGAGTCGTATCTGACGCATTAAAAAGATGGTACTCAGAGGTATTGAGTGCCTGCGCCAGCGCCTGTGATAGTCTACTGCGTTTAACGGGCAGCTCAGCCTGCGCAAGGGCATTTTTGACGGAGTCCAGCAAAAACCGGATCTCCCGTTTGGTCGAAAGTTGCATAATGTGCTCCATATTGTGCATGAACTGGTTTTTATGCACACAGGGCACATTAAATGTGCGGGTTGTTTGCATCTGCACTATGGTCAGTTCGCCCAGGGTAGCTAACACCCGTACACAGACAGACTGTGCATCTGTATAAGACCATAGTTTAAATCGATATTACAATCAATCGGAAAATAGCGTGTAAGCTGGAAAGTGTGTTGGTGGCGCTGCCTGCTTCGACACCTTAGACAATTACATGCAAAACCACAAAATCCGACAAATTATCTCATTTGACATTTATCTGAACAATCATAGTTTGACAGTCAAAAAGATGCCATGGTATCTTTTGGTTTCAGTACGATGGTAGATCTTTGGACTTGATTTTTATCAGTGCACACGGTCGCAAGAATAAATGCAGCGTTTTATTGCTTCAGAAGGTAATGTTGATAAAGTCTGAAATCGAAAGCGAGGTAATAGGTAAGAAATGGTAAAGTTAAATAGAAGTGAGCAAGGTTTTCTATTGAAAGATTTAGGAAAGGGGATTGCTGTCACTTTTGTGCTGATGATTGGTCTGCTCGCGTACTACAAGTATATGTACGTACCGCCAGCGCCAGTTAGCGAACCTCAAAGTGCCGGGAAGATATCCTCGGTAGTGCATCATCATGGTGGATGTTCGGCATCTACAACTACATTGCGTACCACTACCAAAGATAAGGAAACGGCGTTTGTGGTAGCAGGGTTGGTCACAGCAACAACTGGTGACATGGTATCCGTTGTTGGTTTTAGTGATGACTCTAAGCGGCTGTGTCTGGGTGAGCAGGAGTGTTTTCGTATTGTTAGTCAGTAACGTCTGCGCATGGCTAAGTTTTTGCTGCTTTATACTGAATTATCATTAATAGTACCAAATGCTATGAATGAGCCAGAGGTGACGGAGTTACGCCCAAAAGTATTGGCGATATTTAGTACAGTCAAATACCAAGCCAATGCAGAACGGAACATAACGAAGATAATCTAAAGGTTAGTTTTAAGTATATACTTGGATGAACAGTTAACTGTAGAACTAGCTGAAAGGAAAGTGGGTATTGAGGCCAATGTCGTGCTACCAGGTGAATCGACACAAAGTTAACATTTAATCAGAATAATAGTAAAAAGTCTGACTTAAGCATGTAACACCATTCGAACACAGCTACAAGATTAATAATTAAGGGTAAAATTAAATTATGCTTTTCCAGAAATTAAAGAAAAATTTGGAAAAATTAACACAAAAAAACTTAAATAATCCCGGTTGTCATATATCAACGATATGTGACCATACTTCTATAACACATGGAATGAAAGTATCCACAGAAGCATTTGAAAACTTACTGCAACACGCCAGAAATAGAGCACTTATAGGGGCTATCCACCTTGATAACAGCGCAGGCATGAATGTGCAGATAAAAGATGAGAATGGAACAGTGGTGGAAAGCTTCAATTTTACGGCAGAGGGTAGTTCAGTACTCAGTTTTGATTGTGAAGCTGATTTACTAAGTTCTCAGGATGTGTTTTATGGGATTGGGTGCCTGTTGTTTGAAGTTTTAAGAACCTGCCCAAGGCAGGCAACTTTCGATTTAGTCACTACCAGGCAAATATTGGTTAACTTTGATGAGAATCTAAAAGGAAGAGTAACCTATACAGCCAATGTGCAAGAGATTAAAATTGAATACGGACGTTCTGTTTACCATCTTTTTGACCCAAACGTCTCAATACATTTAGCGGCGTTTTTCAAGGTAGTTGTCGCCTAAGCCGTTAAGCTGCTTCTTTTTTGCTCTCCGGATTAAGTTCCACAAC
>NZ_JBVTQY010000070.1:0-9979 GCF_055755215.1 Planctobacterium sp. R6 | reverse complement strand
TCACTCAAACCTGTCATCCACCCCCTGTCTAACAATACGAAAAACTGAGGCGACAACTATCCTGACACAGGGGGAAAGTATTCGTGTCCCGTACCGGGCGTCCCGATCAGGATATTCTGCGCACCGAATTGGGCTACGTCTCTGTGTATGCCGCTCACAAAGCCAAAGAAGTGGAAGAGGAGTTGTGGAACATATGTGGCGCAGGCGACATTGTAGATATCACCGATGAGGTGATGCGTCGTTATGGTTTTACCGACCAGCACATTCAGCAAAACCAGTCACAAGACAAGAATATTCTGTTGGCCGAATAACGGAAAAGCCAAAGGCAAAAAAGCCGATGCTCACACATCGGCTTCATTTATTCAGGGCATGGTTTCCGCTTCGTTGGTTTCCGGCTCCTCTACCGGCTCCAGGAAATACTCAAGTTCCCGCTTTAACCGGTCCGCATAAAAAGACGATACCTCAAACACCCACTGATTCTGCACTGCATTTTTATCCGGTGTATCCACCAGCACCAGATGTTGTGCTTCACTCTCGTACAGGGTCAGCACCGTGGCTTCACCTGACAGGGTATTGATGCTGACCTCTGACACCAAATTCCAGTTGTCTGTCGGTACAGGCCGTTGTTGTAGCAACGTCTGAAATTTCAGGTTCAGAATGTCATCAACAGAGTTTTCCAGGATAGTGTCATATTGCAGGGCTCTGTCTTGCGGTTGCTCAGCTAAAACCCAGGACTCACTGTCTGCTTCTTCGGCGGGTTGCAAGTTAATGTGCCACTGTTCGTTATAGCTTAGCCCGGTCACCTGAGATTTATCTATGGCTAATAATTGCTTGTTCAACCAGGCAAATTCATCGCCAGGTAATTCTATGTCGGTGCGGCTCAACCAGGTTTGCATTTGTTCCGGCTGACGCAGATAAATGCCCGTACCTGATGACGCCGTTTCGCCAAGTAATACCTGCCATTGCCTGTCAGCCGCTGCAATAGTTACTAAACGCGCCCCACTGTCCTGCTCGCTTAGATCACTTAAACCCAGTCGGGCAAAGTTTTCCGGTTTGGCAGTTTTAGCGCTATCTAACTGCGCTGACACCAGACTGTTCAGCAGCCTGATTATCTTGTCATTCTCCAGCGGATAATTGGCCTGATTAGCCGCTACCCATTGACCGTCGAGCTTTGAGGCATGCAGCAAAAGGCCTGAAGCGGCTTGCACAGAAAGTGAATCAACACTGTCGACATTTGCCTGTAGTTCAGGGAACAACAACTGGCTTTCAAACTCGCTTTGCCTGTCACCAGAGCTCAGCAACCAGCCCACCAGAATGGCGACCGCCGCCAGTGCGGCGATGATCAGATTAGACCTGGTCATATCACGCAGCTCCTTTTACACGAAATGTACGGCGCAAACCAAAGACGACAAATACCAACAGGATCGGAGCTACGATAATGTTGATGAGCTTCAATTGTGTACCCAATTGTTCGATGTCTTTGTCCAGTTGATGTCGCACGTCTCTGAGGGCTTTGCGGATCTCAATTTTCTTATCCATAAAACTGTCAATCGCGGCTTGTTGTTCAGCGTTTAAGACCATCAAGCCGTCTTCGCCACTGCCGGTTTGCAGCTCCGCTAACTGTTGTTCCGTTTCCGCCAGTTGTGCTTCCAGCGCCTGTTCCTGTTCACGGAATTTCGCTTCGGCCTGAACCGTCAAGGCCTCGACCTTGTCAAAAGGTCTGGCAAAGGTGCCTCTGCTGCGAATGCTGATCAACGCATTGTTACCCCCCAAGTTTTCAATGGCATTGGTGACAAACGCTCCATTATCCGCAAAAGGCGTGGCAATGGCTTGTCCGAAAAAATTCGCTTTGTTTACCCAGAAGCGGTCCGACAACATATCCGTATCCGCAACCAGTATCACATTCAGTTGCTCGCCTCGCGCCACAAATTCAGCGTCTGTTTCAAGCCCCTCAGGCACAGCATCAAATGCAGATCCCGCCGCACCACTGATGCGCACAGCCAATATCTTAACGCCGGTTTGCGACTGGTCGTACTGCTCAAAGAACTGTTCGGGATCGCGTGTCATCGCATAAGACATAGCATTGCCTGATGCGGCATATTCACTGGAATACAATAGTGGCTGAATATCAGTGGTGGCTTCAGGCAGCAAGTCAATAGCAGCAAATGAAGCACCATTAATGGAATCCAGGTTCGCCGTGGTGACATCTTCAGCGTCAAACTGGCTTTTTTGCAGGCCTACAAAGCCAAGGTGCTTTGTAACACCGCCCGTTTGGGTGCGAATATCCAGGCCCAACGCGGCATCCAGCACCACGTCATTACTGCTGACTGCAACCCCCCAGGGCTGCAATAGCTGGTTAATGTCAGAGCCGTTTGCCCCCGCCATACCTGACATTGCAGCCATGGGGTCGGATTCATGGTGACTGTCAACAAACGCCAGGATTTTACCGCCGCTCAGTGCAAACTGATCAATAGCGTAGAGTAAGTTGTCTGAGAGTCCCTGCGGATGGATCAGCATCAGCACATCTAATTCTTCAGGTAAATTGTCTGACGAGGTATCAATGGTTTCAACATCATAGAGTTGCTGAATTTGCTCGTATATAGTCCAGGGCGGATCAAATTGTCCGGTCATGGGATTTTGCCCACCAGTCATCGCGATACCACTGATAAGACCGACTTTCACAGCTTCGGGTTCACTCAGTTCATAAATCAACTGACTGAGTTCATATTCCAGAAATTGCTCTTTTTGTGGATCAAAAAAGCCAATCACTTTTTCATCGTCAAGGGCATTGGTACCGGCCAAACCTAAATAAATAGGATCAGTCCCCATGCCTGCAGAAGCAGCCGTTAAGCCATAGTCATTCGCCTGATCTTCAGCTTCAGAAAACGGCTCAGGGTCAATCAGGTGCAACTTAATCTTGCCATTTGCGGCTGATTCATATTCTTTGAGCAGGCTTTCCACCCGATCGGCGTAATTACGAATCGTGGTTAACCCTTCTGACGCCTTGTCGGAAAAGAAAAAATACAGATTTATCGGCTCGTCAATCTGAGTCAGGATGGCTTTGCTGCCATCAGACAATGAATAAACCTGGTTCTCAGTCAAATCAATTCGGGCACTTTTAAATATCTGATTGCTCAATAACACCAATGCAAAGAACAATACAGCCAGCAGTACATAAGTCAGTGTATTTGAAATTTTCATTAGTCCGCCTTCTTTTGTTCAATAATTACCAGGCTGGCAAAGAGCCAGATCCCAATACTGATACAAAAATAGATTATATTGTCTAAGGCCAGTACGCCTTTAGACATGCTTTCAAAATGCGCCAGGAAGCTGAATGAAGCGATGGTATCCACCATAAACGCCGGCAACCAGCCCTGAAACGCGTCCAGTACTACACCGGAGCCACTCAGAACAAACAGGAAGCAGATAACCACAGATAAAATAAAGGCAATTACCTGACTTTTAGTCAATGCCGACATGCAAATACCTATCGCCAGATAAGCACCGGACATTAACCAACTACCGATATAGGCAGCCAGGATGATGCCATTGTCAGGTTGACCCAGGTAGTTCACCGTTAACCACAACGGAAATGTCAGTAATAGCGACAATCCCAAAACCGCCCAGGCGGCCAAAAACTTCGCCAATGTCACCTGTAAGGTGGTAACGGGCAGTGTCATCAATAATTCGATGCTGCCGGATTTGCGCTCTTCCGACCAGGTGCGCATCGCCATGGCAGGCACCAAAAACAGGTATAACCAGGGATGAAAATTAAAAAAGGGCAATAAGTCTGCCTGACCGCGTTCGTAAAAGTTACCGATATAAAAGGTAAAAACGCCGGACAACATCAGAAAAATAACAATAAACACATAAGCTACGGGCGTTGCAAAAAAACTGGCAAACTCCCGCTTAAACAATACATTGACCATATTCATTATCCGGCCTCCTGCAGAGTGATGCTTCTGAAGACTTCATCCAGACGCCCCGCTTCCACAAACATTTGTTCAATTTGATAACCTTGCTCAGAAAAGTGTGCTTCCAGCGTGTGCAGGTGGATCTCCTGTTGGCCAGGGAATAACACCAGATTATGGTCATCGGTCCCCTTCTCCCAGGCAACCCCCTGCGGAATAGCCTGGGTAATATCGGCACCAATGACCTTATCAAGCGACAGGTTTATCGCCCGGTAGTACCGTGAATTTTGCAGTAAGGCCTGTGGCGTATCATCAAAGCACTTGCTGCCATTAGCGATAATCACCACGCGATTGCATACCGCGGTGACCTCTTCAAGGATATGGGTTGATATAATGACTATCTTATCTTTGGCGAGGTTTTTGATCAGATTTCTGACCTGATGTTTTTGATTCGGATCCAGGCCATCGGTGGGTTCATCCAGAATTAAAATGGCAGGATCATGTATCAGCGCCTGGGCCAGACCAACACGGCGCTTAAAGCCCTTCGACAGTGTTTCAATGGATTTATCTAATACCGATTGCAGTTCTACTTTTGCTACTACATCAGCAATCCGCGAATTGATTTGCGCTGTAGATATCTGCCGCACTTCTGCAATAAAACGCAAAAAGGCCAGTACTGTCATATCACCGTATGCGGGTGCGCCCTCGGGTAAATAGCCAATCTGGGCCTGCACTTTACCGGGTTCAGTGCGTACTGAACTGCCATTGACCAGGATGTCGCCCTCGTCCGGTGTTAAAAATCCGGTGATCATTTTCATACTGGTGGATTTGCCGGCACCATTTGGTCCTAAAAAACCCACCACATCTCCGGGACTGACATCAAATGAAAGCTGATTTACGGCGGTAAAATCAGCAAATCTCTTTGTTATATTTTTTACTGAAATCATGATTTTTCCCTAACGGATCTTGTTATCTTGACAAAAAATCAGTGGAAGATATGGCGCTATCAGGAAAAAATTCAAGCGTGTAGTGAGCAATCTTTGTTAACATCTCACCAACAAAATTCTGTAACCTTATTTAATCCCGTGCAACAGCAAAATTTCCCGGTTGAACCCATTGGCAAAGTGGTCGCCCCTTTCACTGAAAAATTCGCAGTACCCCGGCAGTCGAACTTAACGCCGTCGGTGCTCAGCCAGATTATTATCCATCCGCCTTATGGCGTTCCTGAAGCTTTTGCCGGTATTGAGGAATTTAGCCATATTTGGCTATTGTTTCGGTTTCATCAAAACCTGGAGCAAGGCTGGCGTGCCCAGGTGCGCCCACCAAGATTAGGCGGCAATAAAAAACGCGGTGTGTTTGCCACCCGCAGTAGTTTCCGGCCAAACGGCTTTGGCATGTCCGTTGTGCCTCTGATATCGGTTGAATCCGATGCGCAGCAGGTTGTGCTGAATGTCAGTGGTTTAGATTTGGTGAATGACACACCTGTCTATGACATTAAGCCTTACATTCCCTATGCCGATGCGCTACCAGAGGCCCGGGGCGGATTTGCTGATGAACGACCCGCCACATTGGCCGTTTGCGTTACACCGGCCGCCGCACAGCAATTGCAACAATTGAGCAATAACGCCAGCGCACTGACGCAGCAAGTTATTGAAGTATTGGCTCAGGATCCGCGCCCGGCATACCGAAAACTGGCAGATCAGGATACCAATCATTACGGTACTCACTTTGGCGGATTCAACTTCCGTTGGCATGTACAGGGCGATACCATCGAGATATTTGAAATCCGCCCGCTTTAACTGAATATTTTTACTAGGAACCTGGTGTTGCTCTGGTAAACTAAGCGGAATTTTGTCCATTATTGTTTTAATTATTTTTGTGTCAGCCGCCCGTGAGCAGCACCGGATACAAAAGACTTGAGTACAGGAAACCTCTACATCAATGCGTACCAGCCAATATTTACTTTCAACGCAAAAAGAAACCCCTGCCGATGCGGAAGTCATCAGCCACCAATTAATGCTCAGAGCGGGCCTGGTCAGAAAACTGGCTTCCGGGCTCTACACCTGGCTGCCTACAGGTTTGCGGGTACTGAATAAGGTTGCCCAAATTGTACGTGAAGAAATGAACAGTGCCGGTGCGGTTGAAGTGCTGATGCCGGTGGTACAACCTGCAGATTTGTGGCAGGAATCTGGTCGTTGGGAGGATTACGGCCCGGAATTGTTGCGCATCAAAGACCGCCACGAGCGTGATTTTGTATTAGGGCCAACTCATGAAGAGGTGATCACTGACCTGGTTAAAACTGAAGTGTCCAGTTACAAGCAACTCCCGCTGAACCTGTATCAGATTCAAACCAAGTTTCGGGATGAAGTCAGACCGCGCTTCGGCATCATGCGTGGCCGTGAATTTACTATGAAAGACGCCTATTCTTTTCACCTGACCCAGGATTGCTTATCTGAAACATACCAAAAAATGTACGACGCCTATTGCCGTATTTTCGAACGCATGGGGCTGGACTATCGCGCGGTGATTGCCGATACCGGTTCTATCGGTGGCAGTGTTTCTCATGAATTTCATGTCCTGGCAGAATCCGGTGAGGACGCCATTGCCTTTAGCACCGAATCAGATTTTGCCGCCAATGTCGAGATGGCCGAAGCCGGTGTAGTTGAAACCCCGTCAGATGCCGCGCAGCAACAAACCAGGATAGCCACCCCGGACATTAAAACCATTGATGCTGTCAGCCAGGCCTTACAGGTATCACCACAAAGTTGTGTGAAAACCCTGATTGTTAAAGTGGTGAGTGAAGATGCCACCCACTATGCCGCACTGTGTCTGCGCGGTGATCATCAATTAAATGATATTAAGGCCAGTAAGGCCCTACCCTGGTCAGGTGAAATGCAGTTTGCCAGCGACGCCGAGGTACAAGAGTTATGCGGTTCCGAGACAGGTTCTGTTGGTCCGCTGGGATTGAACATTCCGGTTATCGTGGATCGCAGCGCCGCGGCGCTTAAACATTTTGTGTGCGGTGCCAATGATACCGGCTTCCATGTTAACGGCGCGAGCTGGGAGTTAGTGGAAAATAGCCAAATTGCGGATATTCGCAACGTTGTGGCCGGTGATGCCTCTCCCGATGGACAGGGAACCATTGAAATAAAGCGCGGCATTGAAGTGGGTCATATTTTCCAGCTGGGTAAAAAATACAGCGAAGCAATGCACTGTGGTGTGTTGACCGAAAGTGGTAAACACGAAACCTTAACCATGGGGTGTTATGGTATTGGTGTGTCCCGAATTGTGGCCGCCGCCATTGAACAAAACCACGATAAATATGGAATTATTTGGCCTGAAGCCATCGCTCCGTTTAAATTGGCTATAATTCCTATGAACATGCACAAATCCCATCGCATTCAGGAAGCCGCTGAAGGCTTATATGCAAAACTGGATTCCGTCAGCGAACAGGTGTTGTTTGATGACAGAAAAGAGCGCCCCGGTGTGATGTTTGCCGATATGGAGTTATTGGGTATCCCCCATGCCATTATCATCGGTGAAAGAAATCTGGACGAAGGCAAGTGCGAATATAAGAATCGCCGCACAGGTGAAAAACAACTGGTGGATTTAGCTGGTCTGGAAGATTTTTTGAAAAACCTGATAAGCTAAAATCCAGGGATACACACCGGTTGATTTGAGCTGTTCCCGGTGTGTAAATTAACAGTGAAAACGATAAAGGACGTTGCGAATGTCACTTTCTTCTTCGACAGCTCTGAAGTTTGGTTTGCTGATAACGGCGTGGTTCGGAGCCAGTGGCTCTGTCCATGCTCAATCTGACAGGCAACCAGCAAAATCCCCCACTGTGGCAAAGGGCACCACTGCCACCACTGTCGATGCCAAAATCGCGCAGTTACAAACCCTGATCCAACAAAAACAATTTCAACAGGCCTTTGATTTATCCAATGCGCTGATGGCTGACTGGGGCGGTGAGCCGGGATACGATTTACTGGCCGGCCAGGCCGCTTACGGTGCTGGTTATTTTCAGGAAGCCGTGTTTGCCTTTGAACGGGTATTAATTGTTAAGCCCAATGTTTTGCTGGCTCGCCTTTATCTGGCTTTTAGTTATTTTCAGGTAAAAAACCTGGGCGCAGCGCAAAAGGAACTCACCAAGTTATTACAGGAACAACTCAAGCCCGAAGACGCGGCCAAAGTCAGGGAATATCTGGCTCGCATTACCGAACTCAGGGCCAGGTCGGTAGTCAATCACGCTGTTAACCTGAAACTGGGTTATGGCTATGACTCAAATGCCAACAGTGGTACCACTTTGGATAATCTGAGTAATATTCCGGTGGAAAGCCCGTTTTACCCCATTATCGGCAGTCTGGACGAATCCAGTCTGGAGCAAAGTGATCACACCGTAGATGCAGCCCTGAATTACGTTTACAACCGCAAACTCACGCAAAAAAGTGATCTCAGCTTTAATGGCAGTTATGTCAATACCCGCTACCGGGAGCAATCTCAATTAGACAGAGAGATACTCAGCCTTACCGGCAGCTACAAAGATGAATATTGGGGGGCATTGTTCAATATTTCTGGTTTTGCACAACCCATGATGCTGGATGGTGAATTTTATCGCGGCGCCTATGGCCTGGCCATGGATGCCACCTGGTTATTGTCTGACAAATGGCAATGGCTATGGGGTCTGAGCTACACCTCAGTAAATGTAAATAGCAATGATGACCAGGACATTCATCAATATGCCTATCGCACTCGCTTTACCTACATGGGTAGTAAAATTCATATGTTCGAGCTGGGATATGGCGATGACGATGGCAAGCTGGACAATCCGGTGAGCATCAGCAATGGCAAAGACTTTTGGATCCTAAGCTATACTTTAGTGTATCCGGTAAGCAACAAGTGGCTGATTATTGCCAGCAGCAGTTATCAGGATATCGAACATGATGGTATCAATCCGGCAATTGGTGTATTGCGGGAAGAGGAGAGCTTTACGGCGCTGCTTAACGTGGATTATTTATTGAGTGCCAAATGGAAAATTTCAGGCTCCCTGAGTTATACCGACAAGGACAGCAGTGTAGAAATTTACGCCTATGACAGAGCTACGGCCGGGTTATCTGTTACCCGTAGTTTCTAAATTTGGTGATTTGGCGCATGAATAGTGTGAACCAATTCATTTTTACGGATGATGTTATTTGAGTTAATCCCAGATTATCCGAAACTATACTTATAGCCAGTCCAAAACCACTGGCCTGTTTACCCAATAAATAGTGAAGGTTTTGGAAAATTAAATGTGAGATTCAGCGCATGCGTTTTAAATTGTCGTTAATTGCCCTTTCCCTGTGTATCAGTTCCCATCCGTCATTGGCCCTAAGCCCTGCCGGCAAGACTATGATAGCCCGAGGTGATGTGAAAGCTTACGAGGAAGAGGCTGAGCAACGAAAACTGAAACGACGGGCGCCGATTTACAATGTCGATACCGTGACCACAGCAGAAAAAAGCAAAGCACAGTTTCGCATGACTGACGGTACATTACTGGCACTCAAAGAAAATACCACATTACTCATCTCTGAGTATCAATATCAGGAAAATCAGGATGGTAACTCCGCGGTACTGGAGTTAGTAGAAGGCGGACTGCGTTCGGTAACCGGAGCCATTAAATCCAATAATGGCCAATATGAACTGAAAACGCCGGTGGGTTCTATAGGTATTCGGGGTACCCACTACGAAATTGAAATCATTCAGGGAGAAGTTTTTATCGCCGTTTGGGATGGTGCAGTCGATGTCAATGTTGACGTTGGCGGTGGCAATAACGAGGTATCATTAGGCGAAGGTGAAGATTACTCCTATGCACAAATTGATGAGAACGGTGAAGTCACGGAATTACTTGAGCCACCGGAAAATTTCTCAGAAGGCCATTCGTCTGAACCAGAAGATGAAGAGGAATCCGATGAATCTGACGAATCTGACGAATCCGACGAATCCGACGAATCCGACGAATCTGACGAATCTGACGAATCTGACGAATCTGACGAATCTGACGAATCTGACGAATCTGACGAATCTGACGA
>NZ_JBVTQY010000069.1:0-11023 GCF_055755215.1 Planctobacterium sp. R6 | reverse complement strand
AATCCACCAAAACCCCGAATGAACAGCAAAACGGATTAAAGCGTTATATCAAATTTGTTTGAGACAAATTAAGATGGATGTCTTGGGAAGAAGATGGATGTCTTGGGAAGAAGAAACAAAAAACCCTCCGCGTTGGGAGGGTTGCAGGAATTATCCACAATGAGCTAATGGATAATCTACTACTCAGTGTCTGTTTTGCTGTTGGTTGTCTTCTTTGTCGTTGTACGACGAGCAGCCGGCTTTGCTGCAGTCTTTGAAGACGTAGCTCTGGCAGTAGTCGCTCTGGGTTTACGCGTTGTAGTTCGCTTTGCAGCAGGCTTAGATGTAGGTGCAGCTGCGCCCTGAGTGTCACTCGCTGGCTTCGTAGCTACTTTTTTTGCCTGTTCGGTTTTAACCGATAGCGTCGCTACGATCTCAGTCAAAGCATCAACCTTCGCGGCCAAACGTACAATCTTGTCCTGTTTACTTTCCTTGTTTAGACCCAACTTTTCACGCAATTCGAGTATTTTCTCGTCTTGCTGAAAACCAGTCTGCAATTTAGTTTTAATATCACCTTCGATTGTCGCACCTTTGGCAAGCACGCCATTCACCAGGGAATTTGTTCCTTCGAACAACTCGTCCATTTTTTTAACTGCGTATTCTTTACCAACTAAACACGCCCCCAAACCCGCTAACCAAAACTGACGGCCAGCCTTTTCTACGTTCTTAACAGTACTCATGAAACACTCCCGTCTTTTTTGGGTAAGCAAAACAGATCTGGCGGAGACACTGTCTCCGCCAGGAGATTTAATTACTTAGCAGACAGCTTAGCAACTACGTCAGTCAAAGCATCAATTTTGGCAGACAATTCAGCAATCTTGTCTTCGTCAGACTGCTTGTCTAAACCCAACTTTTTGCGAACTTCAGCAACACGAGCTTCGATGTTAGCTTTTTCTTTGAACTTACCTTTAGCTTCGGTTTCTAAAGCTTCGCCTTTGTTTACCAGGTCTTCGAATACTTTAGTTGCTTCGGTATTCATTTTTTCAAAGTTGCTTTGAACTTCGTCCAGGCTCTTACCGTAAGCACCCAGACCCGCTAACCAGATCTTGCGCGCAAATTCTTCAGCATCGTTTACTTTTGATTTAATGTTTTCAAGTTTAGTCATTTGTTGAATCCTCAGTTTGTGGTTGATTCGTTATTTGATGTTGCACAGTTTAAGGACATATTTTAGAAATCGCATACTAAACCCCTGAAGATCCCTGAAGACACCCTAACTATTTGTTTTAATTAAATTTTCAAAGAGAATACGCGAAAAAGTATAGAGGCAAAAAAGAGGATTTAGAAAGGTTTGCCTAAAACTCAATGCGAGTTTTAGGCATTATAGCAACTAGTCGACTAAACCAGCGGGCAAATCATTGCGAACTTCAGCCCACAACTTGCCGCTATCAATACCGTATTGACGCACTACTGCCGGAACACCTTCAAAGTCGGCATTTTTAGCCAATTCCAGAAGTTGTGAATAGTAATTAAGCGCGATCTCTCTGGCCTTTGGTCTGTCAAAGTAAAAGCCACCTATGCGGGAGTATAAACCTTTAAACCCATTCATCATAAGAACATACACTTTATTATCAGACGCTAACGCCAGGTCATGGGTTAACTGATAATCCAGAATAGCGAAAGACTTGCCATCACCAGCCATAATCTCTTCAGACCGGCGCAAATGAGGTTCAAGCAACGCCACAACCTTGTCACTGGCATTCTTAATCGCAGCGCGGATAAAGAGGTTGGTTACATTGGTTCTTGCCGCCAACAAATCATCCACCAATTTGGGGATGCCATCTTCATTAAGCCTTGCAAGTGCCTCCAATATGTTGAGTCCACAGGTTTCCCAAAAATCATTGACGCGTGTAGGTTTGCCGTGCTGAATCGTCAACCAACCGTCTCTGGCAAGACGTTGTAATACTTCTCTTAAGGTTGTGCGGGTTACGCCAATTAACTCTGATAATTCTCTCTCGGCCGGCAAGATTGTGCCGGGTGGAAAACGTCCACTCCATATTGATTCAACAATGTATTCTTCTGCGAACCCTGCCGGGCTTTGCGCTTTGTAAATCATTCAGCTCGCTCACTAATTATTATTATGGCGTTTATTACCAACCGGTTATCAGTTAACCGACCAAACCATGAATTAAATAATGTTGCTCATTTTAGATTCATTTGAACCGGAAGGCGTTGTTTTCCCTGGCGCCTGATACAGGTTATACCAGTTAATATGCTAAAGCTAACAATGAATGCACAGCGAATCAACAAGCAATTTAAGTAAACCACCCAAAACCCCCATATTTCGCAGTGATTAGCGCTGCCCTGTAGAAAATTTGTGCGCTTTTCACCGGGTTATAGAGAAAGCGAAAATTCACACTTTTTGTTTAAAAACCAGCTAATTAAACATTAAACTGGGTGCTCAGAGGTTTTATCGCTTGCAATTTTGCGTGGCAACCTCTAAAACAGGTATCAACTTTTTAGTATGAAAAAAGGAACGGTTTCAATGCCCCAAAATCTGCTTCAGTCTCTGTACCAAAACTTCCTGGGTAACGCCCCGGACTGGTATAAAAAGGCCATTATTGCGTTTCTCGTTATCAATCCCTTTCTGTTTAGTATGAATCCATACATTGCTGGATGGGCACTGGTATTACAATTTATTTTTACTTTAGCGATGGCATTAAAATGCTATCCATTGCAACCCGGCGGCCTGTTGTTGCTGGAAGCCTTAGCCATAGGAATGACATCGCCTGACATGATGCGCCATGAAATCATTCTCAACATCGAGGTGGTATTACTTTTGGTGTTTATGGTGGCAGGCATATACTTTATGAAAGACCTGCTATTGCACGTCTTCACTAAATTACTCATTAATCTGGAAAGTAAAGTCGCACTTTCAATGGCATTTTGTGCCTCTTCTGCGATTTTATCAGCCTTCCTCGATGCGCTAACCGTTGTCGCTGTAATCATTGCAGTGGCCACCGGGTTTTATTCTATATACCACAAAGTCGCGTCTGGGAAATCCTTTCACCATGATCATGACCACACAGATGACGACGGACTGCATCATCCAACCCGTGATGATTTAGAAGACTTCAGAGCATTTTTACGCAACCTGATGATGCACGCCGCAGTTGGTACTGCTCTGGGTGGCGTTATGACCATGGTGGGTGAGCCACAAAACTTGATCATTGCTCAGCAAGCGAGCTGGGGCTTCCTGGAATTCTTTATCCGCATGAGCCCGATCACTATCCCGGTGTTTATTTTTGGTCTGTTAACCACCGCAATTCTGGAAAAAACGAAAGTATTTAGCTACGGTGCACAGTTGTCACCTGCGGTCCGGGAAATCCTGGTCAGTTACAGTACTCACCTGGATGAACAACGTACAGATAAAGACCGGGCGAAACTGTTTATCCAATCTATTATCGCAGTGTGGCTAGTCATCGGTCTGGGTATGCACCTGGCAGCAGTAGGTCTGATTGGTTTGTCCATTATCGTGCTTGCTACCGCTTTTTGTGGTGTTATCGAAGAACACGCTATTGGTCATGCCTTTGAAGAAGCGCTGCCATTTACTGCCCTGCTTTGTGTGTTTTTCGGGATTGTGGCGGTCATTATCGACCAAAAACTTTTTATCCCGGTTATTCAGTGGGTTTTAACCTTCGAAGGGAAAACTCAACTTCTGGTGTTTTATATGGCTAACGGGGTTCTCTCCATGGTCAGTGACAACGTATTCGTCGGTTCGGTATATATAACCGAAGTGGGCAACGCTCTTAAAGCAGGTGAAATTACCCGTGACCAATACGACATGCTGGCAGTGGCAATCAACACCGGTACCAACTTACCCAGTGTTGCGACGCCTAACGGCCAGGCCGCCTTCCTGTTCCTGCTAACATCAGCGCTGGCACCACTGCTGCGCCTTTCCTATGGTAAGATGGTGTATATGGCGTTGCCTTACACTGTTGTGTTAACGATTGTTGGCCTGTTAGCGGTTTACTTTAATTTGTACGATATGACCGACTGGTTTTATGAAATGGGGTGGATTAGTCATCACTCTGCTGAATTAGGTGAAGTGTCCGGACATTAGCACCAGTACATAATTTATTACTAAAAGCACCTTTTAACAGGTGCTTTTTTTTTACGTAGCCCCTTATAATACCGCAAAAAATAATGAGAAATGACCGTGCTGGAACTACTGAGCAAATTCCCCGATGAAAAAAGTGCCTGGGGTGCGTTATGGCTAAGCGCCCTGGGGTTTGAAATTACCGCGCTATTTTTTCAATATTCTATGGGATTAGCCCCCTGTATAATGTGCATCTATCAACGCACCGCGATGTTGGGTATTCTTATCGCAGGTTTGGTGCCGTTCATTTACAACCATTTCGCCACCCGGCTGTTTGGATTTATGCTTTGGGGGTTGTCGGCAATTTGGGGATTACTAATCGCCATAGAGCATGTTGATATTCAGATGGACCCTAACCCCTTTTTCGCCTCCTGTGAGATTGTCCCTAACTTCCCAACGTTTTTGCCCCTGCACGAGTTGCTGCCCGCGTTTTTTGCAGCCACCGGAGATTGTGGCAATATCGACTGGCAGTTCCTGCATTTTTCCATGCCGCAGTGGATGATAATCCTGTTTGGTTTGTACAGTCTGATGTTAATCGCGATGTTGATCCCACGCCTTATTGTGCAAAAGCGCTTTTAGTATGTATATTCCAAAACCGTTTAACGTAGAGCTATCGCAAAGCCTGAATTTTATTCGGGCATATCCCTTTGCCAGCATAACAACCACTGAGCCATTGCAAGCCACCCACGTGCCGTTAACCCTGATAGAAAACCAGAATGATACACTGCTGCTAGAGGGGCATGTCGCCCGGGCCAACCCTCACTACAAATGCTTTGATGGTCGTGAAGCTCTATGCATTTTTACCGGACCACACGCCTATATTTCCGGACTCGATTACGAAAAAGGCCCGGCTGTGCCCACCTGGAATTACACAACAGTGCATGTAACAGGCACAATCGCCCGACTACCGGAAGAGCAAAACCGACTGGTGGCATTGCGTATGCTAAGTCATTACGAACCTGACCATACAGAACACCATTCAGTGTATAATGACGCCTATATCGATAGGCTCAGCAAGGCCATTGTGAGCTTTCATATTTCAGTGAGTAACCTGCAGGGTAAGTTTAAGCTTGGGCAACATCGCAGTGAAGCAGATCAAATTAAAACACGGGAAAGATTAGCCGCCAGTGACCACTATGAAGATAAGGCGCTGGCGCAATTCATCTCACAACATCAAAATTGATAGAGTAAACGCCCGTACCACAACCCACCGTTAATACCCATAGGGGACGTTGAGGGATATAACGCCCCGGCTCTGCCCGACCAGGGATTGCTGTCAGGACGATTATCCAGCAAATTATTCGCTCCAGCCACCAACGACCAGGAGGGTGAAAACTGATAACCAAACTCAATATCCACTGTGACTTCAGAGCCAGCATAAATGTCAAACCCCGAGGAGGCATCAAGATGGTCTTCGTAGTAACCCGAGTAATAATTAAAACGCAGTAAGGTGTTAAAATCATCCCAGGTCTGGCTGATAGCCAGTGAGGCTCTGTGCCTGGGAATATTCTGCTCTATCATGCGAATGCGCTGCTCGGTCAGGTTGGCTTGCGTCACCAGATCGCCATTAATATCTGCTCTGGTATATAAAGATACGCGCTCCACATCCGTTTGGGTCCAGTTGTAGTTAAATGAAAACTGCGTCTGAACCCCTTCAATATCGGTGACATAATTCATGACCCAATCGACGCCACGCGTTTGGGTATCAAAATCATTGGTAAAAAACTTGATGGAAGAAAAACGATCAGCGTCCTCAATGCCCTGACTGACCAACGCCGCCAAATCCTCATTGGTCAGCGCAATACCAGATGTGGTGCTGATGCGTTCTTTCAGGTTGATCTGAAAATAGTCCAGGGTAATGAAAAACTGTTTCGCAAATTGTCCCACCAAACCAAAACTCACGTTAACTGACTCTTCAGGCTCAAGCGGGGTAGCTCCTACCTGCTGGCTGATGGGGTGTGTTGGCGGTAAGGTCGCCTGGTCCTGCAGTTGATTATTGTAAAATGCTGTCGTGACATTAATCACATTGCTTTGTCCCACTGTGGGGGCTTTAAAGCCGCTGTTTATTGAACCGCGCAATCCAAATGAACTATCCAGTTGTGCCAAAAATGACAACTTCCCGTCAAGGGTATTTCCAAAGTCAGTATAATCTTCATAGCGCACTGCCGTATTGATCAGCAAATTTTCATTGAGCCAGGACTCGAGTTCCAGATAAGCGGCCCAGTTTCCGCGAGACCAGCTGCCCTGAGATTCCGGACGATAGCCAGGAAATCCATTGGAGCCAATAGTTAACCCGGTAGCTTGTCGTGTCTCGGCGGTCAATGCATAAGGTCCGGTCACCCATGAAGCATAATCCCCGGCAACCTGACGGTAAGTTTCCCGACGCCATTCTAACCCCGTGGCAAGGTTGAGTTCATCAAACCAACCCACAACAAGGGATTTCTTTAGATCGAGGTTAACACTCCTTTCGATTTGTCTGGCCCCTCCCGGATTAAATGAGGTCGGAGAGTCGGGTCCCAGTGATGGGTTAACCGACTGACTGAGAAAATAATCCACTGACGAATAACCCAGTGCCGCACTCATATCGTATTCCCAACCACCTGACAAAGTTCCTGTGAAACCGGCAGCCCAAAACCCATCTTCCACAATGCCCCCAAACTGAGGAGTAAATCCCGCCGGGAACATTTCGTTGAACGCAAAACAATTCGGATCATCGAACACCTGCTGATACTCAGGTGTTAAGTGCAGTACCGTATCCCCCTGATAGGTCAGTTGCGGACAAGCCATACCATCATCCGGGGTTAAATCTAATACGATCCAGCGGTAGGCAGAAGGCGTTAAAAACTCGTTATTCGTGCCATCAGTAACGTCACCATCATCAAAAATAGGAATCGCATTGACACCCGAACGGGTCTGCGGATTTCTGTAAAAAAAACCGCCTTCTATCTTCCGTTTAGCAATATTCGCAAAGCTGTAAAATTGATTTTCAGCATCGAGCTCAATACCCAAATTAGCCATTGCCTTAACGTCGTAATAAGTTTTCGGTGTGCCCCAAATTTGCGCGGGATCAGCTACTGGCAAACCGTTTTCAGCCAAAAAACCGGCGTCTTGCCTTTGTGTGCTTCGACTTGTGGGTTCTTTGTGAACTGACTCGGCACTTAAGTTTAAAAACCCATTTTCCCCCACAGAAAAGCCTCGACTGGCCAGTAATTGCAGTGCCTGGCCATCTCCTTCGTAATATTGCGCAACACGACTTTCAAACATGCCTCCTTCGCTGTCATCCTTAAGAGTGAAGTTCAAAACCCCGGCAATGGCATCTGAGCCATACTGTGCGGATGCTCCGTCCCGCAATACACCAACCTGTTTAATGCCGGATATGGGGATTGCAGCAATGTCAGGCCCTTGCGCGCCATCCGACAAGCCGCCTCCCAGAAACGTGATAACAGCAGAACGATGGCGGCGTTTGCCATTAATCAATACCAGAGTGTGATCAGAAGCCATGCCCCGCAGATTTGCCGGACGGATAAGTGTTGAGGCATCATTGATTGGCTGATCATTGACGTTGAAAGACGGGATCAACTTAGACAACATTGACAACATATCGGTATTGCCCTGACGGCGCATATCAGCGGCAGATATCACATCCAGAGGCACAGACGATTCAATTGCATTACGCGGGCTGGTGCGCGTACCTACGATGGCGATTTTTTCAATGTAGGTTTCCTGCAACTCAACTTTGTAACTGGAGCGCTCGGTTTCAAGTTCGCTGTTTAACACGGGTCTGGCGGTTGCGTACCTGGCCGGCACATGTCTGATTGGCCGTACACTGAGTTGCCCGTGAACATCGGTCACCGGATATAACCCGGTGCCTTCAAGGAGCTTCACTATGCCCAGCTCGATGGTGTATTCACCTACTAACGCATTGGTGCGCTCTTGCTCAGCAAGCTCATACGGAAAGAGTAATGTGGTGTTAGCTTGTAATGCGAATTCAGTTAACGCTTCATGTGCGGGTAATGCAGGAATGTTAAATAAAATCTTATCTTCTGCCCCTGCGGCAGCGGATATTACAATCGTTAAGAGGAACCACAGCGAGTAAAGTACCGCTCTTATCCGGGCGAAAGCCGCTATGAAGCCTGACACAATAGCTCCCGATACTTCATAACAGTTTTTATTTGCGTTCCCGGATACTGGCAATTTTAATTATTTTTTTCGTTTTTATGGCTGGCACATTACCAAAAAAACTTAGAAAACGCTTGCTAATTAATGCGATTGCGCCGCATTTAAATAGATAACATCCCCCACAACCTCATGCTCAATCGCAAAGTTGTTTTGCAGTGCGTGTAACAAGCCTTCCGTGTCTCCCACTTTAAAGTAACCTGCTACGCGCCGGGCTTTTATCACTTCGTCCTTAAGTACAAATTGTTTCGCAGTATAGCGATTCATTTCGGCAATGGCATATTCCAGACTTTCGCCCTGAAAGACCAGCATGCCCTGTTGCCAGGACAGGTTGCGCTGAACCTGATCCAGCGACAATCTGATCATAGGTTCAGAGAAAAACCCGTCGAATACCGCAGTATCACCAGACACCATGATGGTACCCAGTGCGCTAAAATCATCTGTTTTTAGTTTGTGAATATCATCCGGCATTGACTGATTGATTTCAGAAACCAATACCTTGCCTTCCGTTACCAACAACTCAAACCGTTTGTTTTCCAACAATTGAACATTAAACGCCGTACCAATAGCCGTTACTTTGTTTTGCCCCGCAGCAACCACAAAAGGCCGGTTCGCATCGGGTGCAACTTCAAAGTGAGCCTCTCCGGAGAGTATTTTAATGCTGCGCACTTTATCTCCCAGGTTTACTTCCACCGCACTGTTAGTATTCAGCGCTATTAATGAGCCATCTCCAAGAGCAATCGTTTTTTGTTCACCTACTGAGGTTTCATGTACCTTGCTTTGCGCCTGTACTTGCTGTGGAATATCGGACTGGGGTTGCCACTGCATCCACATAAACATAATTGAGCATAGCAATGCAAAGCTGGCAGCGGTAGCCATAAAGGGCCGACTCAAGAATACCCGACTCTGTTGGGCGTCAGCATTCGATTTTTCAGCTAAGGGAAACAGTCCACTGAGCTCATGCATAACACTGAGATCATCCCACAGAGCCGCCATTTCAAACAGAGAACTCTGATGATTATCACTTTGTTTAATCCAAAGCTGCAACTGATTGCGCTCCCGATCTTCTAAACCTCGATCTATCCGGCTAATCCATTCACAGGCCTGTTCCTGGATTTGCTCTTTAGAAATAAGTGGGGTCACTTTATTCATAACTTATTTACCACGTCCGAACAGGCTGGAAAGATTGTTTTTGGGGTCACTTCGCTTTCCTTTTTCAGACTTCTCATCTTTAAGGCCACTGCCCGTGGCCTGGTTAGTTTTCAAATAATTCGCACACTGATGTAAACCTTTGGCAACGTGCTTTTCCACGGTACTTTCACTGATCTGCAAATAATCAGCAATTTCCCTTTGACTCAATTCATAGACCTTTTTCAATAAAAACACGCGTTTTACTTCTGGCGATAAATGGTCAGTAGCGCGACAAAAATGCAAAAAACGCTCTTTGCTTTCCACCTGCCGTTCCAGTTGCATGCCGGCGAAAATAGCATCCTGCTCGTCCAACTCTTCCATGGAAAAGTTGTGCTTTTCAGAAGCCTTAGAGACGTGATTGAGCGCAAGGTTCCGTGCAGTTTTCAGCATATAGGTTTTTTCAAACTGAATTTCCTGCTTCAATTCTGCTTCATAGCTACGCAGCCAGGTTTCCTGGACAATGTCATCCACTTCATCAGAACTTACAATCCCACTTACCGCTCGCTTTAATTGGGAGCGATACTTGAGAAATACGTCAGTTATGTTTGAGGGTTTGGCCATATCTTTAAATGTATCTTGCAACCTATTGCTATAACTCAAAACGCATTGTCATAGCAATAAACTGAAAATGGTTATCAATAAAATGGGGGCACAGGCCCCCATTCATTTCAGTGTCAGGGAGGACACTATATTAGAAATTGTATAAGGCTCTCAAGTAGTAAAAACCACCGTTGATACCAATGGGCGAAGTAACTGGGTATTGTGCACCTGCCACTTCAGTATCCCACGCCAGGTTTTCATCTGGATACTCGTCAAACGCATTCTTGGCACCAAGAATCAGTGTCAGTGAATCGTTTACTGTATAACCCAACTCCAAATCAACGGTCACTTCAGAACCGATGTTGTCGATAGGTAGGCCAGAATCAAGGTGGTCTTCAAAGATGCTACCGAAATAGTTCAGGCGGCCCATCACTCTCCAGTCACCGTTAGTATGATTTGCTGTCAGGCTATAACGCACTGCTGGCAAGTTATCTTCTAACATGTGAATACGATCAGCTGAAATGTTAACAGTTTCATCGTCACCAATGTTATCGATTTCACTTGGGCTTACTTCTCTCACACCACCGGTGGCCAGGTTGAACGCTTTCACCGAGTCAACTTCAGTTTTCGTCCAGTTGTAGGCCAAAGAAAATACTGTGTCACCACCCAGCATTTCCATGGTGTAGTTAGCCACTAAATCCACACCCTGAGTGGTAGTGGTAAAGTCATTCGTAAAGAAGCTAACCTCACTGAAGCTACTGGCGTCAGTTACACCGGCAGCAAGCAGAGCGGCAATATCAGCATCAGATAACTGCAAACCGGAAGTTGTACTTAGACGGTCTTCCAGTTCAATGTTGTAGTAATCCATTGTCACGAACAAACCGTTGTCCAGTTGACCAACAACACCGGCGTTTTTCAAGGTAGTTGTCGCCTAAGCCGTTAAGCTGCTTCTTTTTTGCTCTCCGGATTAAGTTCCACAAC
>NZ_JBVTQY010000068.1:0-13046 GCF_055755215.1 Planctobacterium sp. R6 | reverse complement strand
CTCCGAATACATTAGCGCACAACCAACCCCGTTATTGAAATTTATTGTTGCAATAACGAGGCGGACCATACATTTTTGTGTCTGTAAGCACTCAGTATTTTAGGTGGTAGGTGTCTATACCAAGCAGCTTGTACAACAGACAAAATCCGGTTGCGCTGCTGACAAATAAGGCACTGCCCATGACGAATAACAAAAGGGTAACAGCTACGCTGAATAACTGCTCGACAGCCAGCGCCAACAACAGACAGGCCATTACGCCTCTAATCGCGGTGTCTAATACGCCGACATTATCTCTTTCTCTCATGCTGGATACTCCGGTAGTTAATTTTCAGTATCAGTATGTGCCGCAACAGACAAAGCGATATTGATCGCGATCAAAGAAATGCCGCTTTTACTTTTGGGCATTTCCCGCTATCTTTAACGTTTGACGCCCTCATTTCCCCATACTGCCTACAGGAGCCTCATACAGGATGGCATTAACAAAGAAAATCAATATTCTGGTGATTGATGACGAAGAGCTGACTCAGGAATTATTGCGCCATATGTTACGGGAACTGGATCTCGGTGAGATTGATATTCACGCCAGTTGTTCTAAAGCGCTAAACCGTTTTAAGAAAGATCCCTCCTATTTCGGTATGATCATCAGTGACTGGGAAGTACCGGGGATGAATGGTCTGGAGTTTTTAAAAGAAGTCCGTATTCTGAATAAAGAAATCCCGTTTTTAATGGTAACCGGTAACGCCTCCAAATCGTATGTTGTAAAAGCCGTGCAAGCCGGCGTGAACGATTTTCTGGCCAAGCCTTTTACCGCCAACAGTTTACTAAAAAAAGTGCAGAATCTGATCGACGCCAGCACAGCGGAAGAAGCAAAGCGCTAACCCTCCACATATAATATACAACCATCAGGTCTTAGCATTATTTCACCAGCAAAGGCACTATTTGTCACACCTAGCATTAAGAGACGCCAGAAACATGCATTACACCCTTTCTGACTTCGATACCATCATTGACAGACGTGAAACCTACTCAATGAAATGGCAAAAATACCAGGGCAAAGACATCTTACCCCTGTGGGTTGCCGACACCGAATTTAAATGTGCGGATGAGATTTTAACCGCCATAAAACAGCGCACCGATCACGGGTTACTGGGCTACCATCTGCCAGCCCGCTATGAGCCCGCCAACGAAGCAGTTTGTCGCTGGCTCAGCAAGCAGCATGGCTGGGATATTCAACCCGAATGGATTGTCTGGACACCGGGTGTTGTACCCGCCTTTAATGTGGCCTGCCAGGCTTACTGTCAGCCCGGTGATAAGGTAATAGTTCAGACTCCCAACTATCCGCCTTTGTTAGCCGCGCCTGGGATCAATAATCTGCAACGCGTTGATATACCTACCATCGTCGAAAATGACCGTTGGACTATAGATCTCAACGCCCTGGAAGAAGCTGCCAAAGACCCGGCCTGCAAAATCTTTATTGTGTGCAACCCGGGTAATCCGGCAGGAACGGTATTTACACAACAGGAATTGTCTGAAATTGCCCGTATCTGCGAGCAAAACAAGGTGTTGCTGATATCGGATGAAATCCATTGCGATTTGGTGCTGGATGAACAGGCAAAACACCTGCCCGCCGGCGCGTTGCCGGAATTGCAAAACAGCAGTGTTACCCTGATGGCGGCCAGCAAGACCTTTAATGTTGCCGGGCTTGGCACTTCATTCGCCATTATTCCGGATGCCAGGTTACGCGCCAGCTTCAGTAAAGCCATGATGGGTATTATGCCCTGGGTGACCATCCTGGGTCTGGTGGCCACTGAAACCGCCTTTACTCAATGCGACCAATGGTACGACACCCTGTTGCAATACCTGCGTAAGAATCGCCAGTTTTTATTTGAAGAAATCAACCAAATCGATGGCTTTAACATGCTGTTGCCGCAAGCAACATTTCTGGCCTGGATAGATGCCAGCAAGCTCGGCGTCGATTTGCCACAGGCTTATGTTGAAGCCAAAGGCGTTGGTCCTTCACCTGGCGCAGATTTTGGCGATAAGAACTTTATCCGTATCAACTTCGGCTGTCCAAAGTCTTACCTGGAACAAGCGGTACAACGCCTGAAAAGATAATACTCAGATCCAACGCCTGACGCGTTTTTTATAGTCGGGCCATTGTGCCGGAAACAGTTTTGCCATCGCCTGTTCTTCCGGCAGTATCTGAAAACAGGTCAGATACAGAGGAAAGCTCAGCGCCAACACGAGTGCCGCAATGTGCTGCCAATATATTCCGGCCGCGATAAGTAACAAAGCCATCCCCAAATACATAGGATTACGAGTCACACTGAAAATGCCACCACATACCAGCTTCGAGGCATTTTCCGGTTGTGTCGGGTCTACCGTGGTTTGGGCTTTTCTGAAAGCCAGGACTGCCATTGTGATAATCAGCAAAGCGATAATTAACAGCAGGCTGGCCAGCGGTATATGATAACTCAGCTGAAAGCGCAATTGCGGAAACCCTGTCGTAAGGCCAAACATCACAGCCAGATAGAGTGCCACCACCAGCACTGGTGGAATTTTATTTTTCAGCAAACCCATATCCCCTTTCGTCAGACAGCTCACCCTGATTATCCAGGTTTGCGACTTTGTGTCTATGCCTGACCAGGATTTTTTGTCATAGTAGGGGTTGTTGCTCTTAGCGATACAATTTTGCAGCAAAGCTCAACAACCCCTGGTATCTGAACAGTTTTAGCATAAGTACAATGACTAACGATAAAAATAAAATATTCCCCATCTTCCGTTTGCGTTTCTTTTCCCTATTTTTACTATTTTGGCTGACCAACAGTGTGGCTCAAACACCACCTGACGCCGATCTCTGGCTGGTGCGTCATATGGAAAAACAGCGAGATGGTAGTAAGGACCCACAACTCACCGAAAAAGGCTGGAATCAGGCAAATAAGTTAAAAGACCTGCTACTGGATAAAGGTATTCAGGCTGTTTACGCCACAAACTATCAACGCACTCAACAAACTGCTGAACCGATTGCCAAAGCGTTAGGACTCGATGTTATTCAATACGATCCCAAAAACCTGAAGGATTTTGCAGAAAAGCTCAAAGCTTCAGGTCAAAAAGCACTGGTGGTTGGCCACAGTAACACCACACCAGAGCTGGCTTTTCATTTAACCGGCCTATCGCAAAAAGACATTGATGAAGACGAATACAATCGCACCCTGTTCAGCATCTATCTCAACAGTGAGCTGAAGATGTCGTTAGGGGCGGTGGATATGCAACAGGAATACAAAAAGCCCGCCCTTGCGAAGATTCGCGTAGACCAGCAAAAAATACACAGTTTCGAATCTCATTTCGATATGCTGTTTTCGGAGCAAAAAGTAGGTACCGCGAGACAGAAAATACTCCTCCAGGACAATCAAATACGGCTGACAGAAGTGACTAAAGTGAAAAAGTTTAACGTTGATGCCACCATTAGTGCCACAGCTGAAACTGACAACCTGTTACCGGTTACTTTACGTCTTATCGGTTCCATGAGCACCGCGGCAGACATTAACTTACGATGGCAGGATTACAGCCCTGACGGTGAACTCAAACAGGTAACGGGGCATTCTGAGATTGCCCGGCCAGTTTATAAAGTTCAGGGACGACAACAGATCGATAATCGCACCGGACTTAGTTCTGTTGAACGCACCACAGCGATAATGACAGTACCTTTTTTTGCCAATGATAAAGCCTTCAGCTTTGAGTGGTTCAACGCTTATGACGGCCATGAAACCCGCATCCAATACATTCCAATGGGCAAGGAAACGGTCACCGTGCCGGCTGGTACATTTGAAACACGCAAAGTTAAATTGTCTGGTGGAGCACCATCACAGATTTTTTATATCAGTACCGAAGACAAACCAAAAGTCGTTAAAATCGAAGTGTTACACATGCCCTGGGTTTATGAGCTAACGCAATACACCAACCTGTCTGATAGCCCCCCGGAGAACTAAGCGATGTTAAAAAAAGACAGCATAAAGTCACTGGAACAGTTCTATCAGTGGCAAAACAACAGTGATATTTTCCGGTCACCCGTCTATATCCGGGGCCTGTTATTTGCGGTCTGTGCCAGTCCGGACATTCCGATGCCGGAACAATGGTTTCCCTGGGTAGTGCAGACCGGTGGAGAAATCCAATCCCAACAGGTAGACAAGGTTTCCAATATTCTGATGCAACTGTTGAAAGAACAACTTCAGGCTATGCGGGACAACCAGGTTAATTTGCCTGCCGATTGCCATTACCCGGCCCATGAAGACAATTTACAGCAATGGATGACCGGATTGATCACCGGTCATGGTTTACTGGAGGAGATCTGGCAACAAGCCTGGCAGGCTATGCTACAAGCACAACCGGAAACGTCTGAGCAGTTTTCCACCAGACTGACCCGTTGCTTGCGCATGTTCACTACGTTTGCCGATATCAACCTGGCTGTGCAACAGGCCAAAGAACGAGATGCCGAAGACTTTCAGGCGAAACTGCCCTTACTTGCCAAATCATTGTCATCATCGCTACAGGAATATGTAAAGTTATCCGGTGAGCTGGTGAGTTACCTGCCCCACCAATTTGACACGTTCCAAAAAAATATGCCGGGCCGGCATTGATTCGAACTGGTCCCTTGTAATCTTATACATACAACCTACCTAATACCGGTATTAGATTTTTTGGATTGAATTTATGACAAAGGGATTGTGCAGCTGGTTATTACTATGGAGCCTGTCGTGGGCAGCTCTGGGGCAGAATGATACTCAACGATATGATGAGCCACAAATCAGTGCCGATGAAGTGGTAGAGCTGCTGGAGAATTTAGATTCCATGATTCTAAAGCACTACTTGTTCCCTGAAAAACAAAAATTCATTCGTCAGCAGATAGTCAGCGCCCAATTGCAAGGCAAGCTTCTCGGTGCCATGCCTTTCGGTCAATTAAAAATTCAACTTGAGGCATTGCTGATTGAAGCCAGTCAGGACAGCAACTTTGAAATTCACTATGGCGCTCATAATCTGGGTTCCAATGAGATTAGCGCACCAATTACCACATCATCACAAGCTAATGGCAACTACCCAGATAAGTATACTGTTGCTATCGAACAGTTTGACAAGGTTGGCTATCTGGCGTTAAGCGGAAACTTTTTATCATTGAGCGCGTTGCCTGATATTGATCGCGCTATACAAGAGTTAAGTCATAACGAGGCGCTGATTATCGACCTCAGTTCAGTCGGCGAAGGCAATATGCCGTTGATTCAGCATTTGCTGGGCCACTGGTTGTCACCAGATATTCCGTTTTTAAAACTGCACTTCAACCCGGCACAGGCTCCCCGGTTACTTTATCCCGCAGGCCAGTCAGAGCCAATGTTTAACGATGTACCCACCTATGTGATTAATTCAAGTTTTGTTCTGGGCCCCTGGGAAGCCTTTGCTTATAGTTTGCAACAATCCGGTCAGGCGGAAGTTTTAGGACAGGACTCGATGGGGCTGGCTTACATGACCCAACAGGTGCATTTGAGTCATAGCACCCAATTAACAATGGCAGTGGCTATTCCGTCACACCCGAATTCGGGAGAAAACTGGTACCAGCAAGGGGTGCAGCCTGATTATCCGGTAGCGCTGGATGAAGCATTAGCGGCAGCAATAAAGCTTGCCACCGCCCATTAGTCTTTATTTGCCAATCAGCCTTAAGAACTCATCACGAGTGGCCTGGGAGCTGCGGAAGTTACCCAGCATTACAGAGGTCACCATAGAAGAGTTTTGCTTTTGTACACCACGCATCATCATGCACATGTGTTTGGCTTCCATGATAACACCTACGCCTTTGGCACCGGTAACGTCCTGAATTGCCTCGGCAATTTGCTTAGTCAGGCCTTCCTGAATTTGAAGACGACGGGCAAACATATCAACGATACGGGCAAATTTAGACAGGCCCAATACCTTGTTTTCAGGCAGATAAGCAATATTACAGGTTCCAATAAAAGGCAGTAAGTGGTGCTCACACAAGGAGTAAAACTCGATCCCTTGAACCACCACCATTTCATCGGTATCGGCCTCAAAAATAGCGCCGTTGACCACTTCATCGACGGTTTTTTCATAGCCTGAAGTCAATGCCTGCATTGCTTTGGCGGCACGTTGCGGGGTATCCAGCAAGCCATCACGCGTCACATCTTCACCCAACAACTGAATAATGTCATTGTAGTGCTGCGCTATTTGCGATTGGGTGCGGTTATCTGCCATCTGTTTATCCTGAAAATTAACTGTTTACCACTATACGGCATTTTTGGGGTGGCGGATTATATCACTTTGCACGCCTGAACATAAAGCGTCCAGGCGCATATAATGATTGTTTAAAACATCAGCGGTATGAATAGTGGCAGAATACCGCTGTACCAGCCTGAAGCCTGTTAACCGTTGCGGTTAAATTTCGCCGCCTTTTTTATAGGGTATTTGTTCTTCCAGATCTTCTACCTGGTGCGCCAGTTTCAGTGGCGAACCGGTATTTCTGGCCAGATAATAGTAGGCAGTGGGTACAATAAACAAGGTTAAAAACGCTGACACCGCCACCCCGGCAAAAATGACCATACCAATAACCATACGACTTTCAGAGCCGGGACCGGTCGCGATCACCAGCGGAATGGCGCTGAATAAAGTAGTAAATCCGGTCATCACAATGGGTCTTAAGCGTTGCGTTGATGCACGCTTTAACGCCGATTCGAACTCATGACCGGCGTCGCGCAACTGATTGGCAAATTCCACAATCAGAATACCATTTTTGGCCGCCAGACCGATTAACATCACCAACCCTATCTGACTGTAAATATTGAGACTTAATCCCGCTAACCACAAACCGGCGAGCCCTCCCACCAGTGCCAGCGGCACCGTTAACAGAATAACCCAGGGATGCACAAAACTTTCAAACTGGGCAGCCAGGACCAGATAGGTGATCACCAGAGCCAGAATGAAAATAAACAGCACTGAATTACCCGAATCCTGATACAACTGAGATTCGCCACGATAATCAATTCCAACCCCTTCCGGTAACTCATCCCGCACGATCGTGCGCAGATACTCCAGCGCTTCCCCCAGGGTGTAATCATCGGCCAGGTTGGCGCTGATGGTAATACTGCGCATGCGATTATAACGATTGAGCTGCGCCGACGTTGCCTGCTCACTGACCGATACCAGATTGTCCAGCGGGATCAACTGACCACTGCTGGCGGAGCGCACATAGATATTTTCGATACTGTCGGGGCTGCGATAGTCTTCTTCTTTACCTTCCAGAATCACATCGTATTCCTCCCCCCGGTCCAAAAAGGTAGACGCGCGGCGTTGCCCTAACATGGTTTCCAGAGTACGACCAATATCACCAATTGAGACCCCCAGATCCGCAGCGCGGTCGCGGTCAATATTCACTAATAATTGCGGTAACGTCTCTTTATAATCAGAGTCCAGACGCAATAGCTTGTCATTTTCCTGGGCTTTTTCCATCACAATATTGCGGTAACGCACCAGGTCGTCGTAGGTATCGCCCTGCAAGACAAATTGCACCGGCCTGCCAATACCCCGCCCTCCTAAGCTGCTGCGCATCACGGCAAATGCCCGTACATCCGGTATCTCAGCCAACTTGCCACTGATTTCGTTCATGATGTCAAAGGTCGTGCGTTGTCGTTGATCCCAGGGAACCGCACCAAAGATAGCGATACCTGCAGAACCACCAAAGCCCGGAGTTCTGACCAATACCCGATCCGATTCGCCGTTATCAATGTAAGGCAATAAAATCGCTTCAATTTTTTTCAGATTCGCCGCGTTGCTTTCAAAGCTGGCGCCTTCGGCCGCCTGCATCAGTACAAAAAAGTTGCCCCGGTCTTCTTTCGGTACGAATTCACTGGGTATCTTTTGTAACAGGCCGTAGATGGCAAACAAACTACCGGCGATTAATAACGCGGTGACCAGTGGCTGATGTAAGGTGCTGTCCAGAACCCGGTGATAGGTATTTTCCAGTTTGGAAAACTGTTTATCCACCCAGGCGCCAAAGCCTTTATTGCGCTCTCTTTTTTGCAGAATTTTAGAACTCAACATAGGGCTCAGGGTAAGTGCCGTAAAGCTGGAAAACGCCACTGCTGCGGCAATAGCCAGGGCAAATTCGGTGAACAAACGTCCGATGTTGCCTTCCAGAAATACCAGAGGTACAAATACTGAAATCAACACTAAGGTAGTGGCAATAACCGCGAAGCCCACTTCTCTGGCGCCGCGATAAGCGGCCAGCAATGGTGGCTCGCCTAATTCAATGCGCCGGTAGATGTTTTCCAGTACTACAATGGCATCATCCACCACCAACCCAATCGCCAACACCAGAGCCAGCAACGTCAGCAAATTAATGGAGAAACCCAGTGCCAGCATGACAGTAAACGCCGCCACCAGGGAAATGGGTACAGTAATAGCGGGAATAAAAGTCGCGCGAACGTTCCCCAAAAACAGGTATATCACCAGCACCACCATTAACATGGCTATTCCCAGGGTGTTGTAAACTTCTTCTATTGATTCAGCGATAAATATTGAAGAATCGTAGCTGGGCACAATAAAGACATTTTCCGGCAACGATTGCTGGATCGTTTCGATGGCTTCTTTCGCTGCTCTGGCTACTTCCAGGGTATTGGCTTTAGATTGTTTCACAATCCCCAATCCCACCATGTTTTTGCCGTTGCCGCGGAACTCGGTTTCATCGTCTTCAGCGGTAAGCTCTACCACAGCGATATCTTTTAGTTTTACCAGATAACCGTCAATGCCCTGAGCAATAGTTAAATTGGCAAAATCATCCTCGGTCAGGAAAGTGCGGGCAACCCGTACTTCCATATTGCGGTCCACAGATTCCACTTCCCCTGCCGGAAGTTCGACGTTTTCAGAACGGATCACCCGTTCGACATCGGTTACAGTAATCCCTCTGGCGGCCATGGCATTGCGATCCAACCAGACCTTCATGGCGTAGTCACGTCCGCCACCAATCCGTACTCTGGCAACACCATCCGCGGTTGAGAGCCGGTCCACAATAAACCGGTTAGCGTAATCGGTGAGTTCCAGTACCGACAGGTTGTCGCTGCGCAGGTTATACCAGACAATCACGTCTTCATCGGAATCGCTTTTAAACACTTCCGGTGGATCAGCCTGATCCGGCAGGTTATTGAGCACCCGACTCACCCGCTCCCGCACATCATTGGCCGCGGCGTCTATGTCTCTGGCGAGTTCAAATTCAATACTGATACTGGATCGACCATTGCGGCTGTTGGAAGTGATATTCTTAATCCCTTCAATACCGCTGATGCGATCTTCAATTAGCTGAGTGATTCGCGACTCTACTATGGTGGCAGATGCCCCTGGATAGTTTGTATTAATGGACACGATAGGCGGATCAATATCCGGATATTCGCGCAGCGCCAACATATTAAAGGCGACAAAACCAAAGATCAGCAGCAGAGCATTAACAACCGTCGCGAAAACCGGCCTTTTGACAGAAACATCAGACAAAATCATGGCTATTCCTCCACGATTTTGACATCAATACCGTCTTGCAACCTCAGAGTGCCCTGGGTTACCACCTGTTGGCCTTCGGTCAATCCAGCCATAACCTGCACTTCACCGGGTTTTCTGGCTCCCAGTTGCACAGCCAGTCGTCTGACCTTGCCGTTTTCAACCACAAAGACAAACTGCTGATCATCAATCGGCACCAAAGCGGACTCCGGAATAACCAGCGACTGCATCACACTTTTCTGCACCAGGACTTGCAATAACATGCCCGGACGGATCAGTAATTCGGGATTCGAAATCTTGGCTCTGACCCGCACTGCACGGGTGGCAGCATCTACCCGGGAATCAATATGGGAAATCTCGCCTTCAAACAGTTGCCCTGGATAGGCGATTGACGTGGCCTGTACCTTTTGCCCCAACTTAACACTGGGTAAGTGGCGCTCAGCGACACTAAAGTCCACTTTCAGGGTTTGAATATCGTCCAGGGTTGTGATCTGATCACCGGGTCGTACCAGGGCGCCATCGCTCACCTGTCTGACCCCCAGCAAGCCATCAAACGGCGCGCGAATTTCCCGGTCTGCGATTTGAGCTTCAGCGACATCGATTTGTGCAATCAGGGCATCTACCTGAGCTTCCCGCTCATCCAGTAACTGTTGTGAGGCGGCCTTTTCTTTAACCAATCCCTTTACCCGGTTAAGTTGTCTTTGCGCCTCTGCCAGATTTATTTTCAGTTCGTTCAGCCTGGCCTGCTCTTCTTTGATATTCATGCGGACCAGCAGTTGGCCGCGCTTTACCAAATCGCCATCATCAAACAACAGGGCTTCAATTTTATCGGTTTCCTGGGCAGTGACCACTATTGCCTCATTGGCCGTTGCGGTGCCCAGTGCCTCAACCACCTGAGCAAAAGGTTGTTGCTGCACGACGGTGGCGACAACAGGGATTTCTCCCCCGGCTTTAGCGCTTTCTGTTTGCTCTGTAGGCATATACAACCAGGCCAGTAAGCCAGCCAAAAGCAAAATCGCTAAAATTAGCGGAGAAAATTTAAATTGTTGAGCCATAAGAGATCCTTATCGAGTCGGGTAGCAAGCCATTAACGGGAAACTAAAAAAAGTGTAGCAGGCAATGGCCTGAAGTGATTTAGTATTAGAAATTTGATACAGGCAAAACACAATGTTTGGCTCAGTAACTCATCCCGTATATCCGGTTATTTGTCGAAAACAGGCTGAATTTGTTGGATTTTGGGCTACCGGGCCTCATGATATTGGCAAACAAACAAGAGTACTACCGGATGAAGTGGTGGCAAACCGACTGCCCATACTGCAAAAAACTGCGCCTGATATTGCTCTGGGGCGTTATTATGTACCTGATACTGGAAGTATTTTGGTGGTAACTGCGAGTAATCAATGACAGAGATAAAGCACGATATAGATGACAATCAACCGATTCAGATCCGGGCAACCGCAAAACGCAATGGTTTATCCAGCCTGATTTTTGGATTGTTGCTACTGATGATTGCCATACTGATGTTTAAAGTTTTGCCGGAAAATGTCACCCTGGTGGCTATTTTTGTCACTTCTGCCGGCATAGTTGCGTTGCTGTTAGGTTTATTGAAATTGCGGGAGCCGCAACACAGTTTAACCATTTCTAAGACGCAAATTGATTACCAACATCGCAATGGTCGCTGGAGCCTGAGCTGGGAAAATGTGCAACGCATCGATATCCCCAAAGTAAGTTCAGGACTGGAACAGCGCTCTTTGTCATTAGTGGGATTGCGGGTAAAGCACTACGGTCCCATCCTTGAAAGTATTTCACCGCGCCTGATGACCCATCTTTTAATGGAGCAGCGCCCGCTGCTGCTACAAAACAATGCCGATTGCGCTTCGGGCAGTTGTTACGGCGATGATTTGCTGGAAGACGACATCTACAAAGACAGTGATGGCAAGATCTACAAAGGCGTACAGGGTATGTTTGCTAACCGTATGGCTAAACTGCGGGAACGACTCGGTTATGATTTGTTTATCAATAGTGCCGAACTGGACCGCAGCGTGGAAGAATTTGCAGACCTGTTACGCGCCTGCCATCGAAGCCTGCTGAGTTAACACCGCCTGGGTGGCCTGCTGCAATTCATCAACTCCTCGGCGGGCTTCTTTGATATGGCCCGACTTAAGATCCCCTTCCACTTCAGCGCAAAGGCGTTGTAGTTTCGGAACGCCGGTATAACAACTGGCACCGTGTAGACGATGCACGGCTTTTTCCATTCCGGACCAATCCTCCAGCTTCGCCGCGCGCGCAATTGCCGCAATGGCTTCCGGGAGTGCTTTAACAAATTCCTGCAGCATCTCGGTGGCAACGTCTTCATTTTGATTTGCCCGCGTCAGCGCTAACTGCCAGTCCAAATCCGGTAACATGGTGACGTTGTGTTCCGGCACACTGCACCAGCGCTTAATCAGGTTGATCAGCGCGCCCAATTCTAGCGGCTTAGGCAGGTAGTCATCCATGCCGGAATTTAACAAACGCTGCTTTTCTTCTTTAAAAGCATGGGCAGTAACTGCGATCACCGGCGTCCCCTGATTCAGCGTGGTTTTTCTGATCAGGCTGGTAGCCTCAAGGCCATCCATATCCGGCATTTGCACGTCCATCAGGATCAGATCAAACTCTTCCTGCTGACACAATGCCAGGGCATCAGCGCCGCTGTAAACCAGCTGCAACTGAACGGGCGACTCCTGCAACCAGGTATTCAGTAACCTGAGATTGATAGGCATATCATCCACCGCCAGAATTTTCGCCTTGGGCAGATTTAACAGCCGTTCATTCCAGATATTTTTAGGTGCCTGTTCTTCTTTGTCTCGAAAGGTTAGCAAGCGACTGGTTAGCAGCGGAGATTCCAACAATTTGTGGAAATGGCTGGCAAAAGGGCCTGTGGGGTTGCCGTTTGCACCCACCAGCAATACCCGTTGCTCCGCTTCTAACGTGCGGATAACCCGTAGCAATTGGTCTTCCTGATATTTCGACAGGGAATCTTCATCGGTAAAAAAATAATCATAACTGTCAAACTGCTCTGCCAACCAGCTTAGTTTTGTGCCACTGGTGACATTGGCACCTAAGCGGTGCAATAAGGTGGCGCTGGCCAGACGAGAACGGGGATCGTGATCCAGAATTAATACACGTTTGTTCAACCAGTCTGAGTGCTCGGCAATATCATTGTGCTTACTGAATTTATGGCACTTAACCGCGATTTCAAAGCAACTGCCTTTGCCGTATTCGCTTTGATAGGTTAATTTGCCCCCCATCAGTTGCATCAATTGACGGCAGATCACCAGGCCCAGTCCGGTGCCCTGATAGTTGCGATTTAGGGAATCATCCAGTTGCGAAAAGGATTTAAACAACTTGTCCTGATTTTCTTCGGCAATCCCAATACCCGTATCCCCCCCCTGTGTCAGGATAGTTGTCGCCTCAGTTTTTCGTATTGTTAGACAGGGGGTGGATGACAGGTTTGAGTGAAA
>NZ_JBVTQY010000067.1:0-14498 GCF_055755215.1 Planctobacterium sp. R6 | reverse complement strand
GGCTGGTGTGCCGGAAGCGATACATACCGCCATGAAGTATTGTTTGGAAATAATTAACCAAGTATATTCAAACCCTTATCGAAACCCCAAGGATAGATACTTTTTGTTTCCTTACAGCTGTCGAATACATTACTAGTGGAATATCACCGAGTGGCTTTGAAGATTGGGCGTAACTCGTCAGTTGCAAATTTGGCTTGCAACAAAACTCTGACTTATTAGGATCCCTTTGCTGCCCACAGGGGATGCCATAGAACTTCCTTTTCAGAGAGATGCGTACCATATGTACGTTGCAAAGCTGAATGCAGGCATGAGGGTAAACGGTATTAATGGTATCAGGATATCCTTAACGCCCCGATGAGACTGCCATATTTGATCAAGCTCTAAGTGAAATATGGAAGACTAAATCCATACCCCTTCATTTTAATGATTACAATTATAAATTGTCGTCATGGCTAAAGCTAAACAGCAGAGAAATAACTTCGTCATTTAAGCAAACAGCCAATGGCTTTTCGTTTGGATCATCGTGGTGAGGGTCTGTGCTGATACGATGGAACTGCAGGTAGTAAGGTAGTAACGCTCTCTTAACACTTACTCGAAACGGTTTATCATGACCATAGTCAAGCAACACAAACTCTTGCAATTTGTCAGGCAAACTCGGATTAGGCTTTATAGTAACGCTTATTAATTCGTGCCAATTTATATCTTCTGCAGGCTTTATTGAAGACGGCTCTGTTAACAATATCCTTTGGATCCGATTGATATTAAAATCCTTGAAGGACTTAGATTGACCACAAAAAGCACGGCAGTGCCAGCGGTTGCCATTGCTGGCAATGGCATGAGGATGTATTACCCTAACTTTCCCTTCCGGTCTGGTCTTTGACCGATAGCTCACAGTTATTGCTTGTTTATTTCTTATGGCTTTATAAACCCCATTGAAAATCTTAGGATCAACTTGTTGAATTGGTTTAATGGCGCTTTCATCTATTAGGGATTTATCAATACTCGCATTCATTTGAGCTGTTGAATGAATAAACGAAAGATAATCTCGCCATTCATCACTTATACGATGTCTTTCAAACTTTTCCGAAGCGATATACAGTTTTTCGAATGATCTTTGTTGATACTCCAGATTGTCTGGATACTCGTTTTGGTATTCTTGTATCTGTTTCCGTGCAGTAAGTAGTGAAACATCCAAGTGCTTTGACAATATATTGCTATTTACTCCTCCTTCCCAATATACCAAGTATTCAATGGCTTGAAAGCGAATATGACGTCGTTTTGTCTCGGTATCAGTCATTCACAATTACCTCTTGCCTGTCTAAACATTCAAATTCAATATCATGCGAAATAAGTCTCTCCTGTGTAAAGCTGCCATCTAAATCTTGGAAAAAGTCATAATGCTTTTGCATCCACCCCGGCGTTCCATTGGGAAATTTAACCACTAATTCGTTTTTTTGCTGTTTAAGGTCTTCAAAATTGGCTTTTAGCCCGTTCTTTTTTATTGAATCTGTTTTCGGCAATATAAATCTATCCCATGGCCATTCCATCATCTTGATGAGGCCAGATATATCGTAGTCATAAAAGCCGAACACAGGTATTTGAAAATTTGTTCGCCACTTTGCAATAGCGCCTTCATTGTTACCCCCAAATTGAGGAGAGCCACGATATACTATCATCGTATTTTTAGGTACCAATGGCGCAAAAAATGTTGCGTTAACTAAAAAGGTGTCGAGATTTTCAATCACGAGAATACCTTCGGCTTTTATTTGCTTAACATCTACTGGCCGAAGTAAATGAAATCCTTCTGAAGGCATGGACAATAACGCACCATTTATAAAGACATTTCCGATGGATTTGTGCGGAACAAATGTTTTATAGACGAACACTCCAGCCCCTTTTTCTTTAAATTCTTGTTTGGCTTTAGTCAATCGAGAAGACTGTTTTGGCTGGTAACTGTTTGTGTCTATTCCATATCTTTCGCACCAGTGTTTTGCAATTTCAGCATCTGCGGTAGAATAAATGATAGTGTTATTGCCCTGTTTTCTGCCGATATGTAATTCATCAGCTAAAGCCTGGGCAGATTGTGAACTGGCGGTAGTCTTTTTAATATTCGCTATATCGACCAGTAATTGCTTTTGTGTGCTATTGAGTTTCAAATGTTATTTGCCTCAAGCCAGTCTCTTACTTGCATCGAAGAGTACGTCTTTAACTACACGGTTTCCCGAATAATCAGAGTGGCTTTCAAATTTAATTCGTACTGTGAATTGGCGCAACAAGCGTGCTTTGCTGGGGGCATTCTTCATTATTTGGGGTTGACGATGGCAATAATGCAACCAATAAGCAGTACGGACATTTTCAGATTGTGGAAATGAATTATAAAACTCTATGGCACTCATTTGTGATTTGGATGTGATGATGTTTCTAAGTAGAGAGTTGAACATCAATCTGACTTGTTTAACTTCTCGCTCTTTTTGAAAAGATGCGTAGTCTACCTGGCCTGACGATTCTCGAATATATTTTGATTTACTTTCAGGTTTTTGTAGTGCCAATGCATGAATCGTTTGTCTGTATTGCTCAAGTAACTCATCGTCGTAACTATTGATATCAACGTTGGTGGAAACGTAAATCGATGGTGCCACCAAAAAAAACGGCATTGAATGTGCTTTTTGCCTAGCATTATCCAGTAGTGCACTTGGGTCATTTTTCAAGAGCGCGTCCAACCGCTGAAGCTGACTTGTTCTTAGCTCTCTCTTTTTTCTTAGATGGAGCGCAGATCGGATTTCCTGTCTAAGATTCCGTGCGCTATCTAAATATTCAGTCATATCCAAAAAGAATCGAACTTTCAACGTGTCCAAAAAGGGATAATCGATAAACACTTCATTATCAAAAAACAGCTCCAGCTTTTCTCTCGCAGCCATCAGTTGATCAAGTTTGTTAAGTAATAGTTGTATCTTCTTAAAACGTTGCTGTCCGTATTCGATATTACCCAGAGCAATTTTTGCCTGCTCATAAATATTTTTAGCTTTGTCTGCGACAAAATCGGCAATTTCAAAACAAATTGACTTTAATTCATCTTCTTCCTGCACCATTCTTTCTTTGTCTTTGGTGGCAACCGCTTCTTGGTATTCAAACATTGACAGGGTTAATGCTTCCACCTGTGCCCCGATATCGACACTCAGATCGCGCAGATGTATTCGATTAAGTCCTTTATCCAACAACTGTCGAGTTTCTTTAGACAATCGATACATATGCTTATCGACGGGGCGAATGACCCCCATAGACTTAAGTGTCTGGAGCCTTTCTTCTTCCTCTTCGGGGAAAAACGAGCCTGCTTTCTCGCCGTAACACTTAGATAATAAATGACGGTGCTTATAAATCGCTTCGATGAACTTAGTGGCCTCAATAGTGTTATCTATACTCATAATTTCATCTGCATCTTCATCTGGTCGTTGTTCGGTTCAGGCTCTGTAGAGCCTAACTGCTCATTCTCAGCAATGAACAACATGATTTCTTGCATAACATCAAGCTTTCCGGTTACAAGATACCTTTCAGTGATTTTATCTTGCAGGACTAATAAGCCTTCCTTTTCTGCTTCTTTGAATAGTGTTTTGACTTTGTCGGTAATGGGTGAGTCCTTTCTCTTTATCCAATCGAGCCTGGTCAGGGTGTCAATATGGGCCTGATTGTGTTCAAGACCGGCTATTACTTCTGATATTTTTATGGTTTCACCACCTTGCAAAAATACTTTGTTTTCCGATGAAGACGTAAGTGCACTGGAAATGATATCCAAGAACCCCAGTGTTGGGCGGATCTTTTGGCGTATATGATTGAATTGTCTTTCTGCTTCGGTCTTTTGATCAATAGTATTTTTGTCATGGACAACATAGTAAGTAGATTGCGAATCATTGAACACTAGTTTCCTGCCAAGGGTCTCCAGGCAATTCTCTACTTTTAACCTGGTGTCTACATCATCTTGTAAAATAACAAAATTATCAGGATCGCTAAATTGACAAATGAACTTCCCTTCCAGAAGTTTTGTTGTTATCGCTTGGAGACGCTTATCCATAGTTTTTCTCCAACTCCGATAAAGGATCAATATCCTTTTCGTTGATCAGTACTTTATTACCTTTTTCCAATCCAAACGTATACGTATTATCGAATCCGGTATACACGGCATCGTCGGTGACAGTGCAGGCAGAGAGCAAATGAATATGATTATCTTTAAGTAACTGGAAAAGTGTTAAAATATTCTCTGGGTCAATATCGGCAAGTTCGTCCAAACTCCAGTTAAAGTGGATCACATTATCTGCCCGCCTCATATTCAAAATACCGATGAATATCGAGAGGACTATAAGGTTGCTGATACCATTAGAAGAAACTTGCGTTTTTTCAGAGTTAATTTTTTTGAGGCTATTGGCGCGTTTTGTAACACCCTGGTCATCGATAGTAAACTCAAAATCAATATGCTCATGGACGTCGTTGATACTCAAATCGGTTGTGCTAGATAGATCAAGGAATCTCTCTATCGCATCAATTAATTTCTGATGAGGTAGTTTATCAACAGCATTGAGATTCGTAGAAATCCCCCCAACGTCTTGTTTCCACACGGCATACTCTTCATCAATGCTTTTTACAATTCGCCAATTGTCACTGTCCGCATATGTGAAGGTCACTTTGACTTCTAAGTTATTAATCGCGCCAAAATGGGTCGCCTGATTCATGTGAGCATTCAGGCCTTTACTGAACTTATTGATCATGCGAGAGAAGCGTTCAAAATATCTTACGAAGGTTTCGATTTTGATCAGTTGTTCGGCATTCCCCATGAACAGTTGATAATCTTTAAGAAAAATACCTTCGGTAAAGTAGTTAAGAATATGCTGAGCTGTAACAATGGTGTCACTTTTGTCCCCACCGGCTCCCTGGTAATAACGAAATGCACCAGTGCCTGGCCGGTTAAATCCTATTCGTAATGCTCTTTCGCTGGCGAAAATTTTAGTTTTTGCGTTGGCAAGCCGCTCTTTAGCGGAATCAAATCCATCTACGATCATATTTGCGTTAAATGCTTCATGATCAAAAGACTTTTCTGTTGTTGCAGTGATTAGAATCTGAGGCGAGTCAATAACATTTTGTAACTCTCGTAACTGAATACCTTTTTCCTGATCTTCATTGTGGTATTTTTGACTGGTAAGACTACTTTTTGAAGTAAGTTCTCTTTTATGTTTTTCAGCATTTTCATAATCTGCGACAGCCTTATTTCTATTTTCCTCGGCTTCTGCAATTTCCTGCAATAGGTCAGAGTACCTGGGAATATAGTCATTGTTCATGAAACCATCGTAAGCCAGTTTGGCGTTTTTATATCGAGTTAGCCTTTGCTCGAATGCTTTAATCTTTCTGATTTCATCGTCTAGCTTTTCAATGTACTTTGGATCTATACCTTTATCTTCCAGCTCTCTTTGATACCTATCTATTACATCTTGTTTTCGCAGTGCTATATCTTCGGTTAGTTGTTTATTATCTTTTTTAATGCGCTTAACAGTGCCGCTATAGTTGGTTTCAATACCCTCTAATAATGTTTGTAATTCTTCATCAAACTCCGCTTTAAGTTTATCAACGCTTTTATTCAACGTGATTTGGTGCTCATTGATACTTTGAGCTTCTTCTTTTAATCTTTTGACCTGTTCTCCAAGCTTGTTTTTTTCTGAAACGACAAGTGATTTCAACCGTCTGATTTCGTCACCCAGGGCCTTATTTTTAAGGCCAATAGCGTCTTTAATATTCTTATGGACTTGCTTTTGTTCGGATATCTCTGAACGGAGGGCGTCGAGGTTATTTGAAGTTTTTTCTGACGCTTGCAGTGCCTTTTTTAACTCAGTATTCTTTGTGTGGATACTACTGCGCAAATCTTTAATAACTTCAACCAGCTCGTCTTTATTCGTTATCAAATCAAAGTTCTGTATTAAGTTCTCAGTAGCGATTTCTACACCAAATATCGCTGTGGAAGATGCTTCTTTGAGGACAGGCTCTAATTTGGGTTGTAACAATATTTCCGGACGTAATGCCTTTCCAAATGTATCGGGCCAGTTGGGGGTGTTATCTTGTAAAAATGCCACCAGAGAATTCTCAGGAGGCGATTCAAAAGGGGCTTTTTCACCCAGTTCATCTTCTAGTTCATCCAGCTCTTTTAAAAGACGAAAGTAGTGCTTGTCTTGATCGGATTTTTGACCTTCTAAACCCACATATTGACCTTGCAAGCGCTCCAGACAATAGAACACTTCATCACGTTGTTCGCTTAACTCAACGATTGCCTCTTCGATGAGCGCTTTCTGGGCGTATTCCGTGTCGTCCAGTCTGAAATGTTGAATAAACATTTCTTGTTTCGCTATCTCAATGTTTAATTCAGATAAAGTACCTTCATTAGCTTTGATTTGTTTCGTTATGGGTTTAAGAGCGAGGCTTTTCTTGTTCAGATGCGCATTGGTAAGAACTTCCCGCTCTTCAAGCAGTGATGATTTGGCGTCACTAAGCGTTTTTTCAAACTCCAGCTTCCCGGTACTTATTTCATTTTCCAAAGCTGTTATTGCTCTGATCTTCTTTTCCTCCAGGCTTCTTTCTGACTTTAACAATTCATCTTTTTCCGCTTCTAATGTTGCCTTTTTTAGCAACATTGGAGGCTCCTGAGCGACCAGAGAGTCAAAATCATCAGGCACGCGACTTAATGATCCTTTCTTCGTTCTATCTAAGGTGTCCCTTTCGCCTGTTAATTCGTCCAGATGCGCTTGTTTTTGGGCTTTTTCAGACTCCAGCCGGTCAACTTCAATGCCCTGTTTACGAATACTTTCGCTCAGTTCTCTTTTTTCTTCCCGGTATCGGCCAAGCGCTAATGCCTTATCCTCTGTTATCGCTTCATGCTTATTCTTTGCGCATAAATAATAGTCTTTCTGTAATGACAGTGCGCTGTTGTACTCTGCGAAATATGCTTCCAGGTCTGCGATGTCGGTTTGTTGTTCAGATAACCATTTTAACGCTCTGTATTCATCCAACCAGGAACGAATGAATGCCTTTTCAACTATTCCATCAGGTAGACGGATACTTTGTTGTAGGTCGGTATTCACCCAATCTTTGATAATTTGGGTCAGCTCAGTATGTCCTGCGTTTTTACTGAACATACTGGTCATGAGTTTTTTCATTCGAGTCATATCCAGTCGCAAAGGACCAAGCCCATAATCAATATCTTTCCCGCCTAATAAGATATTCGTTTGCTCCCTATCAGTAGATACATTCTTGATCTGACCAGGATATTTAAGTTTTTTCTCCCTTATCCATTGGAATGAGTCTTTTGGTGACGAAGTCGCTTCATTCCAATAGTCTTCAAGGTGATACCCCGTAGGCAAAAAATGCCGGAAATACTTGTCTCTGTCAGATGGGTGGGGAGAATACACCAGTGAACGAAGTTTTCCTCTGGACAGATATTCAAAGACTAGATAGCTGCCATTGCGTGGCAAATACCGCATCACAAAACCCTGATGATTTGCTTGAGCATCTTCTTTAATTCCCAGAGTAATTGGACTTTCACCATAGAAAAGAACTGCAAGCTTTATTAGGGATGTCTTTCCCGCAGCGTTGCCACCCAAAATGTTAGTGTGGCCGTCAAGTTTGATTTCATAAATACGTCCCGGTAAGTAGGAGTCGATTAGAATTAATCTGGTGAGGCCGTAATCCATATTGATGATTCCAAGGTGTGTATAATTATGTATGTATAATATTATATATGCGTATAGCATAAATATTACCGGATGGAAATGAATTTAAGTCCTCTTTTGGGAGGAAAGGCACGGCTAGCTCAGTTTAATCATTGATTCTAACAGCACTGAGCGAAATTCATCGTCCAGTGCTGCCATTTTCTTCTTGCGCGCCATGCTGGCTTTCACTGTATCATCCTGTTCAAACAAATTAAGTGCTATTTTCTCAGCACATTAAAGGCCAATGCACCATTGCCTTTTCGTATTCTTGACTCATCTTCTCTGAAAGTCATATCTAACATCCAGTGCATACTCTCAACCTGTCAGTGACTTCTGAAGCATGCAGGGCCTGGGCGGCGCCGGGAAGTAGTGAACTGATGTACTAACGCGTTTCTTCTGTTGTTTTGCCGCTTACTTTTTCTTCAGTCGGGGCGATTACTTTGATAATCGTTTTTAGTCCTGCCCATAGATACTTCTTGGCAAGTCACAGGGGATTGACAACTAACTATAACGCCGAAGGAAAATAACGGTTAATGCTGGAACAATGCTGATAGCGGAAATTCGATTTAACATACTAAAGCATGTGTTTGTATTGAAGATGGCTTGATAATCTCAGAAAAAATTCATGGGATTCACATTTACTTTGACCTCAGGAACATCCTTGTCAGGATGATGCTGTTGAAAGTATTTTCGGTAGTTGTCTCCGATAAAAACTAATAGGCTTTGTAGATCTGATAGGGCTTCGGGATGTTCATTATGAAATAGTGATGGTGGATTTTCCATTAATTCACTAGTCGCACGAAAGGTATCATTGATTAAGTTATCAATAATAGAGTGACATTTAGACTCCGTAAAGCCAAGAGTATTAACGCCAAAGCCGACAAGGCCATCATAGTCAAAATTATGTGAACCATTGAGCCGCAGGCCATGAATGAAATTTTGAGTTTTATTGCAACATAAAACATCGTATGCCGGTGAAAGCTGGGAGCTTATGAGTGTGCCGTCAGCATCATATTGTCGCAAAATAGATAAATTCTTCAGGTGTAAGTCGTTGTTCCCAATGAGCGGGTTTAATATGAGCAATTTATATAATTGTTCTGCGTCGCGTTGGGGGGTATCCGATATTGAGAGTAATCGAACCGCTACCTCTTCGTAGCTACCATCATATTTACCGCTGCAGGGGGTGTTCATCAATGAACTGAAATCCTCGGCAAAGTATAGATTCTTATCGCCTGCATGGGCAATATCAAAACGCTCAATGAGGTAATTAGGGAAGGCGATATTGGTTTTATTAAGCCTATCAAACCCGTCGGTTAATGCGTTGCTAAACACAATATTTGCATCACTAAGCTTTAATGGATTGTGTGACGTTGTGGCAGATGGTTCAGGGGTAAATTGTGTAATAACGTTTTCGCCGTGATTTGGGATTAACGCAAACTCAGGAGTGGCTATTCCACTTGCTCTGGCCATATACATGCCAAGCCATTCCATAATTTCTATATCGCGCCAGTTAGCGTTAACGGGGTACTTCATAAGGTGCGTTGCAACAAATTCATCACTTTCACGGCATAGAACAAAATCATCTCCATTGTGCTGCAGGCTGACTGGGAACTTCATTGCATGTCCTGAAAGGCGTGTCTGATAACGGTCATCATTAAAGGTTTTGTGCTCGCTTGTTTTGCCAGTAAACACGGGGAAGTCTAGTAATTTCCCGGTAAAGGTATGGTCTTCAGATGCCTGAGCCAGAGTGTATTTATGTTTAGCAATAGGGACAAAGCGCTCCGACTCTGGACGTCGAATAGCAATATTACCCAGGCAGTTAGGTTCATGTGACAATTCATCTTCAAAAACCGAGCGCGGATTTTCACCATCAGTGGGTTCTCGCATGATGTGATGAAGCACTGAAGGCATTCCATTGAAATAACTGAAAGTACTGTGATTATGTAATTGTGTAGCAAAAGGCAGTGGCCATGAGCCAGTTTTGTCCATCTGCCACAGAGTATCCTGTCTTGTCAGAGTCGCAGCTGGCTTCCCGTACCAAAGCAGATGATAATCAACTTTATGACTAATAAAATCAGGGGAGACATGCTCAAACAAGAATGCCTGCATTTGTCGATTGTAGGCACGAGGGTTGCGTATCCCCTGTTGACGTAAGTAATCATTAATTTTCTGGGAAAATGTCTGTAGATTATCAGCTCCAAAATCTAACTGCTCGATCAGCGCTGTTAATGTTGCTGGGCTGTATAAGGCTGTCACCATGTCGGGTTCTAGTCGGTGCAGGATATTCATTAGCGCGAACTCTGGTGTCTCGCACAGTAGCGTCGAACCATCGAGGGTGTTTTTATGTGTCTTGATATCGTTATCGGTAACATTCGCTCGAATGCGAAGATATGAAAGATACACCGGTTTAAATGCGTTTCGATTTGCTGAATCAATGAATGGAAGAAACTCTTGCCCGATCGCCGTATTGAGTTGTTCTTTGGATTTAGTGGTGGTTTTAATTAGGGCAATCTCATCCTGTACAAAATTATCCAACTTAAGCGCCGCTGAACCGATAACATGGTGTGGCTGAGCGCTGGATTTTATGTAAAATGGAATAAGTTCCAATGCGTGCTGTCGTATGAAAGCATTAGTTGCAGCGATACTTTCTTTACTATTGTCGTGAAGGATAAATGGGTTATCAACCAGTATTTTCCTAAACTGTCCAAGTTGTAAAAGTCGACCGGATTGTAGCCCCTCAATAATATCATCCTCATTGAGTGAGGCAGGATCATAAAGTTTCATAGAGTGATTACCTGTGACAATACAGTGCGAGATTTCGCCTTTTCAACCAGACTTAATATGTCTAATCCTAAGTGCTGTAACTGCGTAGAGCTCAAGCCTATATAAGACAGTGAATATATATCATCGGGTAAGGTATTAACAATTTCTATAATGTGGACATCTGACAGTATCAGGTGTGCACTAACATGCAAGACTTTAGCTTTTTGTGCTTTTAGCTGGTGCAACTTCTCAGTTAGCCAATGTTGACTCCCTGTCAAGCGGTCCCTGGTTGGACGTAATATGCTGGTTTTAATTTTTACAGGGGAATGGTCAAGACAAACATCGCAGTTCCCACATTGCTGAGGTTCAGCTGGCAGATTTGGTTCACCCAGGTATTCCAGCAACATATATCGTCTGCACGCTGTGGCATAAAAGTAAGATTCAACTGCGTGGAGACGTTTAGTAAACTGTTCGGCTCGTTGAGTCAGGCGTTCTGTATCAATGGTCGCATCCTGATGAGCAATGCAATAAAGAGTGTCAAAGCAATCTTTTCCATTTTGGGTTGAGATCATTGTTTGTCGATGTAAAAACCCACTGCGAACAAACTCATCCAGTATTGTCTGAATATTATGGCAAGTGACTCCGTTTTTGATAAGATCCGGGAGTGTTTTGGGGTCAACTGGCATCGGTTCATTTCCGGTTTCACTTGCATATCGTAACCAGAACTCCCTCAACGCCTGATAGGATTCCGGGCTGGGATGTTGAGCGTCCAACCGTTTGCGAAGAACACTAAAATCATAATCCTGAAACAGGGCATAGTGGACGGCACTTTGCTTGTCTCGACCGGCTCTGCCGAATTCCTGGTAAAGATCTTCAAGGCATGAAGGGGGTTTATGATGGATCACCACCCTGATATTGGCTTTATCCACCCCCATACCAAAGGCTTTTGTGCACACCATTATATCCAATTCATCATTGGTAAAAGCCTGTTGATTTCTGGCACGGTCATCTTTACTCATGCCAGCATGATAAGCTTCTACTTTGTAACGATTTAATCGTAATCGTCGGTATAACGTGTCAACATCTCGACGAGAGGTGCAGTAAATAAGCGTTGGTTCATACTTGTGTTTTTCTAATAAGTCTAATAGTACGAATAGTTTTTCGTCTTTACCCGGTTTGACTTTCATCACGTTTAAAGTGATAGCGGGCCTGTCCATCGAGTGGATAAAGAAACGAGGTTCATGTAATGGTACGCAACGTACAATATGACGTCGTACATCTTCTACAACCGAGGCAGAAAATGCGCACTTTTGAAATTTGAACGCACATCCGTCTCGTTCACTTATATATTTTTCTATTTCGCGTAGGCGTGTCATTGCATTCACATAGCCCGGACGAAAAGCTTCTCCCCAATCGTGCAATACATGAGCTTCATCAATTACGATAAAACTGATACGCACCTGGTGAAGTAGTCTGGTGAAGGTTTCACTCAGTAAGCGTTCCGGAGAGATGTAAAGCAGCTTGAGCTGATTGTGGTATGCCTCAGTCATGATTTGTTGTTGCTCTGACATTTCAATATCAGAGTGTAAAGCTTTGGCTGATACACCTATTGCCTGCAGCTGCACAATCTGATCATGCATCAGTGATATCAGTGGCGTGATAACTATACACAATCCTTCTTGCATCAATGCTGGCAACTGAAAGCATAAACTCTTTCCCGAGCCTGTATGCATGATAGCAAACACATCTCGGCCTTGGTTTATAGCGTCGACTATATCTCGTTGACCAGGTCTGAAATTGGAAAAGCCGAAGGTGTTATAAAGTTGAGTTAATTCCGGCATCGTTTTTTTTGCAAATGAACTTGCAAATATATTAACTGTTATGCATCATTAAGGCAACATTAAAAATGACAGGTGTCAGATGATATGGACAGTATTCAACAGCGAATTGCAAAGTTAGAAGGCGTATTTGCGCAAAAAAGACTGCAAAAAGAAAAAACTATTGAGCAGGCTCAAATATTGTTTGGGACGGAAGAAATGGATGAGATCCGAAGTCGGATTGCTGAGATAAACGAAGTTGACTCGCAGATTAAAGAATTGCGCAGCACATTTGACCCGCTTTTGGATAGTTCGGTATCGCTACTGGAGCGTGGGCAATCGGTACCAAGTGAAACAATAGAAAAAATCAAATCAGCGACGGAGTCGATTGGTTTACTAATCCGCAAGCGTAATTTGCTTTTTAGCGCTGAAGGGTTAAAAACTTTAAGGGATAAACACCCTGAATTGACTCGCAATGTGAGCTGAGCATGCAATTTCATACTCCTTCACGGGCCCAGCGGCTTTCGAGACTACAGGGCAAACGCGATCATGCTATAGCTCAGAGAGTGGATGTCGTTTGCAGGCGTGAATCGTTAGAACAAACGTTAGCGCAGGCTGACGATGTTAAACGGTTGCTTAACCAGTTACAAAGTGAAGTTCAACAGCATAATATGGCTTTGTACAGTGAATTGTTGTCTGTATTGGTGCGCGAAGTATTTGAACGCGACATGTCAATTCAACTGGTTACCAGCATTGTTCGAAATAAAGCACACCTTAGCCTGGAAGTACTGGAAGATGGTAGGCGCTATGATCTTATTCGGCATAGAGGTAAATCGTTGCTAAACGTGGTGGTGGCCGGTTTACGCCTGATTAGAGTGGTGCAGTCAGACAGCAGACGTTTTTTGTTTTTTGATGAAGCAGACTGCTGGCTGTCGCCAGATAGGGTAGAACGGTTTGTCATGATTTTAAGTGCCTTGTGTGAACAGCTAAATATACAACTGGCCTATATTTCGCATCATGAACTGAGTGATGAGGTAAAGGCACAATGTACCACTGTGCAACTGAGTCGTGACGATGGCAGTTTAATTGCCATAAATAATTCACCAGGTCATAGGCTCGATAAAACTATAAAAGCACCACTTAGAGAAGAAGTTAGCGTGTTGCATGGTGGCTTTGGCTCTGAGTGGTTTTCCGGTGCCGGGATCAAGCAGATAATACTGGAAAATATTCAAAGTCATGACAACACAGTTATCCCTTTGGCAAGTGGTTTGACATACGTCAGAGGTGCTAATGAAATTGGTAAGTCGGCGATTTTTAGAGCGTTGGTTGCGCTCCTTACAAACAACCCTGATAGCGGATTGATTCAGGATGGCCAGCAGGAGGCACAGGTCACCATTGTCGTTGAAAATGATGTAAGAATTGTCTGGGTGTTTCTCACTGAGAAGGGGCCCAGTCAGTATGATGTGTTTCAGGGTAACAAACAGATAGGCCATCATGTTTGTAAAGCGGGGGAAGTTCCTGACCTGGTCAGACGTATCGTAAATTTGCCCGGCGAAAGTGTTGGTAATGCTCATTTTGTGGAGCAGGCAGATCCTTTGTATATTCTTAGTCCGCAAATAAAACCATATGATCGTGCAGCGTTTTTATCGATTGATGAAGAATTCGTTCACATTAGCCAAATGAAAGTCGCATATCAACAGCAATTAAAAGTGCTAAAGAATGATATATCCGTTTGCGAACAGCAATTACAAGGTTTTGAACAGACCTGTCGACAATTACAGTCGCTGGATGTTCTTGAGGCTTTTGAGCAGCAGTGGCAGCAATATCAACAGCAAGCACAATTTAATATGTTAGTTGACATAGACAGTGAACAACGGACGGAAGATGAAGACGTGCTGTCTTGTCTGTCACAGTATCAAAATACAGTGGCACAAAGTCTTCGTGGCATGAATCATCCAGTATTAACCTGGACCAGACTAACTCATTATAACCATGACAAAGAAAGTCTGGAGACAATCCGCAATTATCTGGCGTGTGACAGGCAAGAAAGTACAGCGGTTCAGGTCATCTTAGATCGGTTTCAGGATAACGAGCATTCAGATAGCCCCCTGTGTCAGGATAGTTGTCGCCTCAGTTTTTCGTATTGTTAGACAGGGGGTGGATGACAGGTTTGAGTGAA
>NZ_JBVTQY010000066.1:0-14852 GCF_055755215.1 Planctobacterium sp. R6 | reverse complement strand
TGTTGTGGAACTTAATCCGGAGAGCAAAAAAGAAGCAGCTTAACGGCTTAGGCGACAACTACCTTGAAAAACGCCGCGGTCAATGGTGCCTTGATTGAAACGATGCTCAGCCATACCGTCTTGAAAGCAGTTGCTTACTTGTGTTGTTGTCACGGAGATTGTTTGTTTCACAATGGCGGTATAACGGTTTACTCGAACAAACTCCCAATTACCATAAGGAAACAGAAGCCTGCCGTGTACGTCGATAACGCCTTCATGTTGTTGATTATTTGTATGCTTTGAATCAATTTTGTACTCGTCTTCTTTTAAAGGTACATTTCCATTACTGCTACCTGAACCAGCCCAAAAGTCATCGTTTGAGCCAGACATGTCCTTGTTGTTTGCCCATAAACCCTTATTTTCATTACCTGTTGCCGACGATGATGCTGCTTTTGTATTTCCTGACCAAAAATCATCTGGTTGATTTGAAGTTGAGCTCGTTTCTTGCCCTTTACCAGACCAAAAATCATTATCGTTAGCTGGTGACTTATTCATCACTTTGTCCTTTTGGGCGCCGCTCCAGAAGTCATCTTCTTCGGTTTGTTCTTTGTCTTTTTTTTCTACATTAGGTTCGTTTTTGACAAAACAATTTGCCGAGGCAGACGAAATTGTAAATGTATGAGTTACAAGGCTTTCATCAAAACTATAGGTATAACCAGTAGTATCGATTGAGCTTGGATCTAAGATACCGTTTAAGTTGTTGCACTTTAACGTGAGTTTAGCCTTTATTTCGTCTCGAAATTCATTTTTAAACATTTCCCTACGCGTAGGGCCAAGATGACCTTTAGTTTGATGGTACCCTATTTGAACTCGTTTATTCTGGTAACCAGTCTTTTGTATGATAGGGGCACTTAGCCAGGAAAAGTCCACATCAGATGCGTTCGTTCCACTCTTTTTTCTTTCGTTATATTCACAGGTACCTGATGCACCATTGGAAGCCAGCTTGTAACGAATATTGCCAGAAGTGGTTTCATCTAAAGTATGCCCTTGTTCAAAGATAGTAAGTTTAACTGAATTTTCAGACACATATCCAAGTTTGCTGTACATTTGTTCGCAAATACCTTGTAAGATCGTTCTCGCTTTTCCTCTAACATCTGATTCAGCCTGGTCTATTGATGACCAGGTGTGATTGGCGTGAATTACATCATTGGTAGACACTGTACTCGTCATCTCTTTCGAGTTAATTGACCACGCGTTAGCAAGCAATGATATCAAAAAGCCCGATAAAAATTTGTTCTTCATAACGTTTAACCTCGTCCCTCACAACCAGTAAATGTATTGTTGGTGGCGGTAAAAGCACTCACTGGTGTCACAGCCTTTCTTTCATAAGGTGCTCCAAGATTACTAAAAGTAATATAGACAGGGCTTGCGCAGGTATTAGTCAATATGATCCCAGGCTCTGAGCAGGAACTTTCACGTTTTTCTGCCGAGCGGCTAATATACGATTGAAGGGTAGTGATTTCACTGTTAATTGTGCTTGCTAATGTAAGCTTGGCTGCCATTAGGCAATGAATCAAAAGTGCTACAATTAATAGGTTACGCATATCCCTTGCTCTTCTAATAAGAATACTGTTATTAAAATTCATAGTTGTATATTTATCAAGCAGATAGCTTAATTTTCTTGTGTTTTAAAATAAAAAAGGCGTGTTCGGTGCATTCTAAAAATCCAATTGGCAAAATTTATCAATTGGACGAGAGGCGAGTGCTCCAATAAATATTGGCATAGACAGTGGTGGTGAATCATCGCCAAGGCGTTTAATTTCTGACTCCGACTGTGCATTAATGAGTTTTTGTAATTCTTCCTTTTTCTGAGCAAGTGCTTTTTGCCTGGTTCTTTGAAACCCAGAATCTAATGTTATTTTAAGCTTTTGACGTTCTTTGTGTTGGTGCTCCATGCACCATTTTATCTTATGAAACATCACTGGTTGACCTGGTGTAACGATGTCAAATGGGGTTACCAGGTTTTCATTAGTATCGAAATAAAACCTTTTCCATGTGTTTGAGTAAGGCAAAAAGCCACGATATCTAATTGTGAGCAGTTCGACAGCCATAGAAGGAAACGCTTTATTTCTGTACTAACACCTGACAATTGATTCAGGGTTTTCAGAACATTAGATGCCAGTTCAAAGTCAATTTTAGACGTGTTTTTGCAAAAAAGGGCTCAAACATTATCTATGGCGCTGGCAGGTTTCGGGTATCCACAGTAATCATTCCCAATTTAGACATGATAGCCGCAGTTGTGGGTCCAGATGTTTGTACTTCCTTAATCGACATTTAACCAGCTCAACAGTAAAGATTACGAAAAATAAACCCGAGAAATCTATCGTGTTCAATTCCAACACAGCCGCAAAATAGACTGATGCTGAAAGTTCCACAAATTTTATGAAAAAACAAAGACAACTGACAGGTTTAAATCATTCCACAAAAGTTGTTCAGCTTTGCAGTTGTCGTCACACAATGAAAACTTGTAAAAACAAACCTCTAATACCGTTGTGTGAGTGTAAAGCTCAGAACCAACTGTAAAGTTATAACTTCTTATCCACATTTTATTATGAGTTCCCATAATGTATATTATGTTAAATCCAATATTTATCCACATGTTGTTAATAACATAATTAAATCAATACGTTATTAAGCCCTACTGTGTTTTCTTAGTCTTTTAGTTTGGATTTAGCAGAACGTTCGCTACGTGCATGAAATTAAATTTTGCGTGTTAGGTTACCTGATATTTACGTAGCGAAAGCTCCTGTCAGCTATTGATTGCTACTGCGGAAGCAGATTTTTAATGCGGCGGTTTTGCAGCGCCTGGATGTTTTTTTATCGAGCTTTACTATCATTACTGATAGAGAAAATTATGGCCGTTGCATGTTATGCGTTTGATACTTCAGTTTTTCACCTTTATCGTTTTGATATTCATTATTGGTTGTGTGCACCTCGGTCCAGACGCCGTGCGCACCAGTCGTATTGACTACAACAACGCGCTTCGAACCACTGAAGATGAACAAATGCTGTTAAACATCGTGCGGTTGCGTTATCGGGATCGAATGTACTTTCTCGAAGCTGATACTGTCACCACTCAATTTGCTTATTCAGCGTCAATGGAACCTGGACTGAACTGGATACCGGGTGTTGGTAATAATGAATCTTTGCGTAATCGCGTGGCAATAGAAGAACGTCCAACGGTGACTTATCGGCCGTTAAGGGGAAAAGACTTTGTTGAGCGAATATTAACACCCGTCAGTCCGGAAACACTGATTTTACTCAGTAACTCAGGATGGCCGATAAGTCGCATCCTGAGAACCTGCATTGAACGTATCAACAATCTGGAAAACAACTTTAAAACCAATCATCGCGATTTTACCGTGGACTCTGAATCACATCAGCCGTTTATTGATGTCGTTTATGCGCTCAGAGAGCTGGAACTTTCTAACCTCGTTGAAGGCGCTAAAGATCCGGAGTCAGGACAAATCGTTTTACAGTTTAAAGCAGCGGCACATAAGCACCCTGCCTTTCTCAAATTAACATCTGCCTTAAACCTCCAATCTGACTTACAGGTAATCCCATTGGTCAATGCCATCGAGAGTCAGGCACCCGATGTGATTACAATTCAGGCCAGGTCTTTCGATAGTATCATGTTCTTTTTGTCGCAATCGGTGACTGTGCCTGAACAACATCAGGCGGAAAATCGTATTCCATTGAGAAATGATGAACAAGGTCGGCGTTTTAATGAGGCGCTGGTAACCAAAGAATTGTTCAATGTGTACAGTGCGCCTGAACGACCTGCCCAGGCTTCAGTGGCGGTGTTTTATCGAGACAACTGGTTTTATATTGATGATAGCGATTCTGCAAGTAAATCCACGTTTAGTTTATTGACCCAAATCTTCGCCTTGCAATCCGGTTCAATACAGCAAGCCGCACCGATTCTTACCATTCCATTGAGCAATTAATTGCGAATCTGTTTACAGGTTAAAAGGCCTGGCATTAACAGTGTACGCCACTAACGACGAGGCTTTTTGATCTTCTCTGTCTTGAGGTGGCAACGAACAGGTAATAAAACTGTTGGGCATTGTGATGACATCGGAAGCGTTTCGGGACACGGTTTTAAGCGTTTGCTCTCCAACACTGCTGCTTTTAGTGGTTTCGCCCCAGTAAGCCGCAAAGCCTTTATTGGTATAACTGGATTTTCCCATCTGACAAATGACGTCATGTTCTTTGTTCAGATCGGTGACTTTGATTTCTGCTGATACGTTGTGGCCAGCATCAACACTGTCAGCACTAATCGGACAGTAAATGAAGCTGCTTCCATGTAGTTGATCGTTGTAGTCTCCGCGGTTGTTGTAATTGAACAATGCCCCGGTGCGATTAAGTCGCAGTGCCTTTGAACCTGAAAAATACTGACAGTTGTTGGCCAGGTAATAATGTTTTGCCGGTGTCTGCACATTTTTTGCCAAACAGATCACGGCACCCGCGCTGGTTGAAAAAGTTCCAATAGCGATCGCTGATACTAAGTGTAAAAGTGATGTTTTCATACACGCCTCGTCCTAGGGTAATCGTTCGCCTTCTTTGGCAAAAAATATCGCTCCCTCGCCGGTAAATTCAAAAGAAACAAAGGACTCTCCTTGCCATGGTCTGTTGACCATCAGCATTTGAACCTTTTCTTCTACGCTTTCACCTTCTTCAACATATACTTCTAATTTACACAGACTGACACCACAATTACTCTCCTGGAGGTGTACGCCTTTTAGTTGTTTGGTATCACGGATCACTTCCAATACCCGCTTTTCAACAGACCGGGTCCATTCAGAATCTATACCTTCTTCAAACAACTTGTCTTCATAGCTGGCAATTTGTTGTTTTATGCTGACCTCACGGTTTTGCTCATACTGCTCTGAGTACATGTCTTCTACAGAGAGTGCGACTCTGTTCCGGGCTACGAACTCCACAGGTTCAGCATGTAATACGTTGATGTCTCTGTGATCTGACAGTGCAATGTTTGCCGGCATTGCCATGGAGTTAATACGGTTTTCAATTTGCTGTAAGCGCTGTTCATATTGCTCCTGGCGCTGTAACAGTAAGCCCAGTTGTCTGTTCAGCGTTTGCAATTCCTTGTTATTGCTGACGGCAGACTCACCTGTGCGGTTGTGAATCGTATCACTTTCCAGCCTGGCGATTTGCCGCTGCAGCCTGGTTTCAATCTGAGCCAGTTCTTTGAGCAGGCTTTCGTTCAGTGGTTGCTGAACTGAGGCGCTTGCAGAACTAGTGTTGAATGCGGTTGGCTTAAACAATAAATACCCTACTATGGTAAAGAGCAACGCACTTACCAGTAAAAGTAATTTTTGAATGCTTCCAACGTTATTCATTTTTCAGATTAACTCCCAATTTACCCTGCACTGACTAACGATACAGCTCTGTCACCTGGTAGGAAATCAACGACACGTCCCCTGCCTGCGAAGCTGCGGGCAAAGAACAGCTCAGGTTCGCTTTTACGTAGTTTGCATTGTGCTTGTTTAATTCTGAGAGTGATGTAGTGATGGCTTGTAATCCGGCACCTTTTTCACTGCGCACGGCATTGCCCCATCTGGAGGTGTACCGTTCACCAAAATGACTTCCGGATACCTGGCAAGACACTTCATCACCGCCGTGTCCACCGTCAATGAGAGTTACCTCTACCTGTAAAGCAGATAAAGATGCCGTTTGTTCAACTAAAACCGGGCAAAATAAAGTAATAGCTGAGTCAATATTACTGTTGGACAGGTTGCCCGTGGTATTCACCAGTACGCTATTGGCTGGACCAGCTGACTGATAACAAAGCGAAGCCGGATAAGTTTTAACATTGCTCGCGGCTTGTGCGTTTAAACACATGGAAAATAAGAAAACAGGAAGAAGCGTGAGACGTCTCATCAGTAACCCCTTACACGAAGTTTGTAAATGTTATGTAAATCCCTGACCACTTTGTTATCTTATATTCCGTTCAAAAAAGCAACCTCTTTTATAGCGAAAAGAATGACTTACCTTTGAATATGGAATAGATATTTGTTTGCCAGGCCACGGCAGACATAGCTTCTACGAAGACTTTAGTAGATTGAAAAAAATTGAAGATTTTTTCAAATAAATGACAGATTAAGTCAAAACGTCCTGAAGTTTGTCTTTATAGCGCCGCGAAAGCATCAGTTGCTCACCCGAGGTTAACAGTACCGTATAATCCCCCTGATAATTGGGTTGTAACTCCGATACAGCTGACAGCCGGACGATGGTTGAGCGGTGAATTCGTCTGAATTCGACGGGATTGAGCAGTTCTTCGAGGTTGCTCAGCGTTTCTCTGTAAAGAATACTGCCAGCATTAAACAGGTGTAATTCCGCATAGTTGCCGGCACCGGCAATATATTTAACGTTATTAACATCAACAAACCTAACCCGTTTGGGTTCACGAATTACGATCCGATCTTTATACTGGCTGGTGTGGGTTTTTAAATCCTGATTCAGGGCTTTAATGGCCCGTTGATCCAGATAGATTTGATCGTCCATTTGCCTTTTTGCTTTGGCAAGCGATTCGTAGAGACGGGCATTTTTAAAAGGTTTTAACAGATAATCGATAGCGTTGAGTTCAAAGGCTTTTACCGCATATTCATCATAGGCCGTTGTAAAAATTACGATCGTTTCCGCAGGTAATTCGGCGGCCACATCAATCCCGGTGATAACTGGCATCTGGATATCCAAAAATAAAATATCAGGTTTCTCCTGCCAGGCAATATCGAGGGCTTCCTGACCGTCTTTTGCCTGCGTGACCTCGTAACTATCACTGTCTTTGTGCAGTAGTGCCACAATGCTTTCGCGTGCCAGTGGCTCGTCATCAGCGACCAATATTTTAAGCATTTCCCTCTCCCGTCGGAACACTCAACCTGGTTAAAAAATACTGCTCTGGCAGTGCTTTTAACTCCAGGCTGAAATCGTTCCCGTATATCTTCTCTAATCTGGCTCTGTTATTACCAATACCTATGCCAAAACCGCTTTCAGACGCGGTTCCGGGCACTTTATTCAGCAACTCAAAGTGTAACTTGTTATCCTGAATAAATAGCTTCACCTGAATGAGATTACCGTTTATGTCCAGTTGTGCCCCGTGATGAATCGCATTTTCAACCAGAGGTTGCAGTACCATAAACGGTACCCGTACTGCCATAACATCTTCCTGTGCCGAAATATTAACGTCCAGTTTGTCATTGAAACGCAGTTGTTGCAGTGCCAGATACAGCTCAATAAAGGCTAACTCGCTTTTTACAGTTACCATTTCCTGGTCCCTGTTTTCAAGTATTGTTCTTAGCATACTGCTAAGATCACTCAGTGCATCGGTTGCTTCATCACTGCGCCCTACCCGCACCAGGCCACTGATCCCGTTCAAAACATTAAACAGAAAATGTGGGTTTAATTGTGCCTTAAGTGCCTGCAATTCAGCACTGACCAACTCAACCTTGAGTTTTTCTGCCTGAATTTCTTTGCTGCGCAGTCTCTGAGAATAATCCAGGGCATAACCCAAAGCGAATAACGCGAGGATCATAATGCTGTCTGCATGCCAGGGAGTATTGCGGTAAAAATAGGCCATCATGCCGACAATGTCGCCCTGCTGCCAATCTTGTCCGGTGGTAAAGTGCAGTAGGGAGATAGACAACAACTGCACCAGAATGGTAGTTGCCAGTACATAAATGCCATTAAACACAAAAAAGACCAACCACCCTTGTTGCTGCACGCGCGTTAAGGGAGCGAATGCAACGATAAAAGGAGCCACCATCATTGCGGGCAAATACCACAAACCAATTAAACCTGCGGCACTAAACAAGCTGTTCAGATCCTGCAAATAGATGTGTTCGGCGTGAAATTTTAAGTTAAAACTAAACAATGCCTGAATTAGCAATACCAGAGTACTACCTGTCCAGATGCGCCAATTTTTTAGTCTTGCAATTGCGTCTTTCAAGTTATTTCATCTACCGCTATGGGGTTAGGTTTTCAAAGCGACTAATGCTTAGGAGCGTTTTTCGCATCAGAGTTCATTTATTTTTAGGTGTTTATTGCGAAATTATGTACAAAGAACTCAATTTGAGCAATTTACATGCGTTGCAGTTGCAGTTTAATGCGGCGAAATACCGGAAATTACAGGGGAAACATCCCCTGTTAAGCCCAACTATTGCCATGGTAACAACATAAAACACGCCTTTTGTCCTGAATTTCCGTTATTTCGTCACAAAACTGGTCTATTTCGATAGCCATTTAATAAATTCGCCGTCTCAGCGCCCCACCACTTACCCCGGAGAAACGCCATTTCATGGTCAATTCCGGGCATTTCAAACCTGCTGAAAGTTATTCGTCCCTGAATTAATGCCGCTTGTCACATGCTTTCCATCTACTGCGGATCGTCGCTGGTGCTAACTGTAACCAAATCTTAATTTTAGCTGGCACAAACGCGGAGATAACTGCGGTTATCCCTAATAAAAATATAATTATCTCAGGGAGATTCAGTATGAAGAATCAATCTAAACTCGCAAGCTCTATCCGACTCGCCCTCACCTTAGGGGCGATGACGACAGCATTGCAAGTAACTAACGTGGCAGCACAGGAAGCAGAAGACAGTGAAGCGGTAAGTGTTGAAAAGATTTCAGTAACCGGTTCCCGGATACGCTCAGCGAATTTGAACTCTGTTTCACCACTACAAACCTTCGATGCCGGGGACATTGACGCATCGGGTATTGCCAATATTCAGGAGCTGTTGCTGGACAACCCAACATTTGGTACGCCAGCTATCAGCCGTACCAATTCAAACTTCTCAACAGCCAGTGCGGGTATTGCGACGGTGGATTTGCGTAACCTTGGCACCGCTCGTACCCTGGTGTTGGTGAATGGCCGACGGTTTGTATCCGGTCAGCCAGGTGAAATGGCGGTAGATTTAAACACCATACCTGCGCAGTTTATTGAACGCGTTGAGATCCTCACCGGTGGGGCTTCGTCAGTCTATGGTTCTGACGCCGTAGCAGGTGTGGTTAACCTGATACTGAAAGACGAATTTGAAGGCGTTGAATTTGAGGGTCAATATGGCCAAAGTTCAGAAAGCGATGACGAAGAAAGACAATTTAGTATTACCGCCGGTGGCACTACCGATAATGGTAAAGGCAATTTAATGTTCCACCTGGGTTATACTGATCAGGGAGCCGTTTTCTCACGCGACCGCGCTCGTTCTGCGGTAGATCAGTTTTCGACTTTCCGTTTTACTGAAGATCCAGCTGACGCCTTTGATGCCACTCGTCCGTTCTTTTCTTCATTCCCACCGCAAGGTCGGTTTGATGCCGGTGGCACAACGTACACCTTCAACAGCAATAACATGCTGCAGGAAGGCTTTAGTACTAATGGCGACGGTACTATAGGGCCCGATGGTTTCAACCGTAGTCAGTATCGTACCATCGCGATCCCAACGGAGCGATATTTGTTTGCCGCCAAAGGAAGTTATGAACTGAGTGATTCTCACTCGGTTTTTTTCGAAGGTAACTATGCTGCTTCTCAAACAGTCACTGAGCTGGAGCCTTTCCCTTTTTCCTCTGACGATATTTATGCTGATGGTGCTGTACCTTTGGAATTTAATGTCAATGGCAGCATTCTGACCAACCCTTATGTTCCGGACACAATTCTAAACGCCGCCAACGATGTAAACGGAGATGGCCTCAGAGATCTGGACTTCTTTGCCAAACGTCTGCTGGATGTTGCCAACCGTGGTAACACAGCTGACCGGGATACGTTCAGATTTACCGTGGGGTTTGAAGGCGAGTTGTTCAATGATTGGTTTTATGACGTTTATTATGTCTATGGCCAAACCAAAGAATCTCAGGTGTCTAATGGCCAGGTAAATGTGCAGAACTTCCGCTACGCGTTAGAAGCGGTAACGGATACCCTGGATTTGGATGAAGATGGTGTAACTGATGAAGCGATCTGTGTAGACGCTACCGCCCGCTCCTTTGGGTGTGTACCTATTGATATTTACGGTTTTAATTCGATCACGCCGGAAGCCGCAGCTTATATCAATGCGCCAGGCATGTTGTCTTCATTTATTTCTCAGGAAATATTTGGCGGTAACATCAGTGGTGATGCGTTTGAACTGCCTGCCGGGCCGGTGGGTGTAGCCGTTGGTTTTGAATACCGTGAGGAAACCAGCCGTGACGAGTTTGACGCATTGCAACAAGCCGGATTAAATGCGGGGAACGCTATCCCGGCCACCAAGGGCTCATTTGATGTAACCGAGTTTTATATTGAAACGAACATCCCAATCATTGAAAGCCTGAATGCCAGAGCGGCTTATCGTGCCTCTGATTATTCAACCGTGGGCAGCACAACCAGCTGGAACGTTGGTTTAGAATGGCAAGCCACCGACTGGATGCGTTTTCGCGCCATCGAAGCGCAATCTACCCGTGCGCCCAACATTGGCGAATTGTTTTCGCCACCCAGCCAAACATTTCCACCGGGTTTGAACGATCCCTGTGCAGGAATTACGGCGTCAGATTCTGGTACGGTTGCAGAAAGATGCCGGGCTGATACCGGTATCGCTGCAAATATCGCCGCTAATGGCGCATTCACACTAAATCAGTCGGATATTCAGGGTATCAGTGGTTTTGATGGCGGTAACCCAAATCTGATTGAAGAAACCGGTAAATCAACCACGATAGGCGTCGTTATTACCCCAACGGGTATGTTGCAAGACTTTGGCCTGACCATCGATTACTTTGACATTGAAATTGAAGATGCCATCGTACCCACACCAAGACAATTCATTCTGGATCAGTGCTATGGTGGTGATGCTTCATTCTGTCAATTTATTACGCGTCGTGCTGCGCCTCTGGGTACCAATAGTGCCGGTTCAATAGAGTTCATTAACAGCTCTGACTCTAACAGTGGTGGTGAGATAAACGAAGGTATCGACCTGACCCTGACTTATTCCGGTGATGTCGGTCCTGGCCGCTTAAATAGCCGTTTGGCATACACCTATGTAATGGAAGGCGGTGTTATTCCACTGCCAGGCGCTCCGGAAGACCCTTATGTAGGCGAAATTGGTGCCTCTGAGCATCGTGCCAATTTGAACGTTTCCTACGATTGGGACGAATGGTCGGTCACTATGGGCGCCACTTACATAGGTTCGGCGGCCCTTGATGATCAATTCCTGGCGGGCTTCGATCTGGCACCTGGCGCTATCAGTGTCGGTTCTGAGATTTATGTAGACACCCAGGTGACCTATCAGCTAACGGAGACTGTCGAGTTGTTTGCCGGCGTTGACAACCTGTTTGATCCAGAGCCGCCAGCAATAATCAGTGGCCTACCAGAGAGTGATACGGGGACGGAAACTGATGCAGGTACCTACGACCCAATCGGCCGCCGTTGGTATGTGGGTGCAAGAGCACGATTCTAAGTGTGGTGATTTTCAAACAAAGGAAGGTTTGATCTGGCTGCGTCTTACCCTGGTAAGCGCAGCAAACTCCTGACAGAGTCCAGGATGGACTCAACCTCAGGAACCTTAAACGTTGTGTCTGTGGCAGCCCCGAATCCGGGGCTTTTTTAGTATTTTTCCGGGATCCAGTTGAGTTTATTGATGGGCATACGCCGGGTCTTAGTGTGCTTAATTTCAGGCAATTCCACCGCTTTAAAATCTGTAGTCTGGTAATCAATTTGCGACAAAATATGAGCGATGCAATTGAGTCTTGCCGCCTTTTTATGATTCGCGTTGACGACAAACCAGGGAGATTCAGGGGTATCTGTATGTCTGAACATCGTATCTTTCGCCGTTGAGTATTCATGCCAACGATTGCGGGCTTCGGCATCCATGTCTGAAAACTTCCAACGCTTTAGCGGGTTTTTAAGTCGCTCCTTAAAACGTTTTTCCTGGACATTGTCAGAGACAGAAAACCAGTATTTCAACAGCATGATGCCTGAATCGAGCAACATTTTTTCAAACACCGGGCAACTTTGTAAAAAGTACTGATATTCAGTGTCGGTACAAAATCCCATTACTTTTTCCACGCCTGCCCGGTTGTACCAGCTTCTGTCAAACAGCACAATTTCACCGGCAGCGGGGAACTGCGCTACATATCGCTGGTAATACCATTGGCCAGACTCTCTGTCTGAGGGCTTTCCCAGTGCGGCAATTTTTACCACTCTGGGATTGAGTTTGTCGCTGATGGCTTTGATTACGCCGCCTTTGCCTGCTGCATCCCTGCCCTCAAAAACGACGATAACCTTGAGCCTTTGTTCGACTACCCAATGCTGCAGGTGAACCAACTCGATTTGCAATTTCTGTAAGGCATCCTGATACCTACTATCTTTCATGATTTTACTTTTAAATCTGTGACTTACGGTTTTGGATAATGAATTATAGGCTGGCTAACAGGGTTTCGCATTTTAATCGAGAAATTACACATTCTTGACTAACTTTTTAAGTCTGACTGATCTACCATTGAAGGATAAGTTAATCAGGGAGTTTTCTATGAAACTGGCAATATTATCCCGCTCTCCAAATATATACAGTACCCGAAGATTAAAGGAAGCTGCGAAAAACCGCGGTTTTGATGTCAAAATTCTGGATACCTTAAAATTCGCCATTGATTTGAAACGAGGTGATCCGGATTTGTTCTATAAACAAAAAGAAATTTCTGATTTTGATGCCGTTTTACCGCGAATTGGGGCGTCAATCACATACTATGGCACGGCAGTAGTGCGCCAGTTCCAGGAAATGGACATATTTTGTGCGAATACAGCACATGGGATAAACAACTCACGCGATAAATTACGCAGTTTGCAGGTTCTGGCCAGACATCATATCGGCATACCGGAAACCACCTTCGTACGGGATAAAAAAGATGTTTTGCCTGCAATAGAACGTGTAGGCGGTGCACCGGTCATCATTAAATTGATCGAAGGAACACAGGGAATTGGCGTGTTGTTGGCAGACACCGTTAAACAGGCCGAGGCTATTATCGAATTACTGCAAAGCCAAAAGCAAAATGTGCTGATACAAAAATTTGTTGCTGAAAGCCGCGGCAAAGACATCCGTGCGTTAGTCGTGGGCGATCGGGTTGTGGCGGCAATGCGCAGAGTCGCTCAAGGTCAGGAATTCCGCAGTAATGTGCACCGGGGCGGACGTGCAGAACAGGTAGAGTTATCGGAAGAATATGAACAGGCCGCAATCCGCTCTGCTCAGATACTGGGATTAAGAGTTGCGGGAGTGGATATGTTGGAAAGTGCCTCAGGGCCGCAAATCATGGAAGTTAATTCATCTCCGGGACTGGAAGGCATTGAAACCTGCACCCAATTGGATATCGCAGGTGCCATTATTGACTATATTGCTGCGCAGGTAGATTTTCCGGAAATCGATATTCGACAGCGACTAACGGTAAGCAAAGGCTATGGCGTCAGTGAGATATATGTCCCGGAAGGCTCGAATTATGTGGGCAAAAAATTGTCAGAAATTGGGCTTTCAGAAAAAGATCTCAACGTGCTCACCCTGTATCGGGGTCATAAAGTCATCCCAAATCCGCGCTCAGATCGGGTTCTGGAAAAAGAAGACAAGCTATTGTGCTTTGGTAAACTGGAATCAATGCGCGGCATGGTACCGGTAAAAGCTCAACGCAAACGTCAGCCTAAGATTCAGGACCTGCCGGATACAGAAGTCACCAATGTGATAGCAAGTGACGATAAACACAAATCAAGATAATACAACATGGTATCGGGATCAGCAGCTGGTCCCGAGCAATATGCCCAAACGACAAGACAATCCCGACAAAGTTATGACAAATAATTATTTATGCCATGACATTGCCTTGTGCTTTGTTCTAAACTAGTCGGAAAAAATCAGCCGCTTGCCCCCCTACTAAGCGCACATAAATCCAATTTAACACTCAAGCTATCTCTCAGTGATTAAGGAGACTTTTTAAATGCATAAACTCGTACTTATCAGACATGGTGAAAGCACCTGGAACAAAGAAAACCGCTTCACCGGCTGGCACGATGTTGATCTAACAGATACCGGTGTTGCTCAGGCCAAGATGGCGGGCAAACTGTTAAAAGAAAACGGATTCAGTTTTGATCTGGCATTTACTTCCGTGTTAACCCGCGCCATGCGAACCCTGTGGATAGCACTGGATGAAATGAAGGAACTCTACACTCCGGTTATTCGTCACTGGCGTCTTAACGAAAGACACTATGGCGCATTGACAGGTTTAAACAAAGCAGAAACCGCTGAGAAGCACGGTGAAGACCAGGTGAAAATCTGGCGTCGTAGTTTTGATATTCCCCCTCCGGCAGTGGATGAGTCTGATGAACACTTCCCGGCACATGACAAGCGTTACGCAGGCATTGATCCACGTATCCTGCCTAAAGCAGAAAGCCTGGCATTAACTATCGACCGTGTTTTGCCTTACTGGCACGATACCATAGTGCCTGAAATTCGCGGCGGCAAAAAAGTCATTATCGCGGCGCACGGCAACAGCTTACGGGCTCTGGTGAAATATCTGGACGACATGTCAGATGAAGAAGTGTTGGAGCTCAATATCCCTACGGGTGTTCCGTTGGTGTATGAATTAGATGAAAACCTGAAGCCCATCAGCAAACAGTATTTAGGTGATCCGGCAGAAATCAAAAAGATGATGGATGCTGTAGCGAATCAGGGTAAATCTAAATAATTGTTTTAGAGCTAGCCCCATTGAAAAAGCCGCTGTTGAGCTGTCTCTTGATCACAAGTCTGATTCAAGAGACTTAGCCAATTCATAGCCTTCAAGGATGGCTTGTAGTTTGAG
>NZ_JBVTQY010000065.1:0-15672 GCF_055755215.1 Planctobacterium sp. R6 | reverse complement strand
ATATTGAAATCTCCAATTTCTATATGCCTATTAGATCAAAGGCCTGGATCTGCGTCCAGGCCTTTTTCAACAGTCTGGGATGGCACTGCCATCCTTTTTTGTATGCAAATCTAAACCCGTGTTGCAGTGTTTTCAATTACGCACTTTCAGATAATCACGTACACACTCTAAGTCGATAATCACGTCTTCCAGAGAGTGACTAATATGCGCTACCTGATCTTCACCCCGGGGCATTTCTGAAAGGTTCGAGGCAATGGTTCCCAGCTTTTGTTGCAATTCTTCAATCAGCATTTGCGGAGTCATGTTGAGTTTCCTGTCAGTCATAATTATTTTAGATTCACCTGGCACTGGCTATACTACGTTGCCAATACAGAAAAAGATTTGGTAAAAAACTTAATCATTTGTAAGACATCAGCCACAAATCAGATTATAGAAAGTGTCTTTGACAAACAGGAGCACTATTCACCGGCTCTGTGAAGTCATTCACAAACTTATTCTGATAAGCCTGAGTCTGACCTTATGAATTGGCTTGCTGGCTGGCAGATTTAAAATTCTCCACCATTTGTTGAAACGCCAATAACAAGGCGGCGCCATCTTTGTGAGTGCCGTGTTTACCGCCTAACTCACCAAATAATTGCATAGCCTGAATTTGAAAATATTCCTGATGCGACATCATGCCATTCCCCTGCATTAAACTACCGGAACTACTCTCTGTATCGGCATCAATGGGAAAAGCTTGCGGGAAAAATAACCGTTAAATTGTGAACAATTTAACGTTTGCGGTTAATTTGTTGGTTCAGCGCTTCAAAATGGCCTACCACCTGTCGCAACTGACGGCTGATCCGTCTGACATCCTTTAAGCCAACCGGCGACTGCGCCAATGACTCTACCAATCTACCCACATCCTGACGTAATGTTTGAATATTTGAAACCGTACTACTCATCTCGATTAAAAATCACATTGTTGAATTTTTGAAAGTTTAGTGCATTTTTTTGTGGATGCGAGAATTTTTTACCAGATTAATAAAAATTTTTCCATCATCACACCGGCCACTGCTACATCGCCGCAGCAATGACCTTCACATAATACAGCACCCCGGCGAAAAAGAACTCCACCGCAATCAGCATCATGATCAAGCCCATCAGTCGCATCATAACGTTAGCGCCGGTTTTACCCAGCACCCGCAAAACACTCTCACCAATGGTAAAAACCACCGCCGTTGCCACACAGGCGGCAAAAATCCCCAGCACCACATTAACCTGCTGCATTGCCGTATTGGCCTCCTGCATAAACAGGGTCACCATAGTAATAGCACCCGGGCCACAAATCATGGGTATTCCCAAAGGCGTTACCGCAATATCTTTGCCGTAGTTATCATCGGATTCTTCCGGCAGCTTTTTTGGCACAGTACGCCCACGCAACATTTCATACCCCATGATAAAAAACAAAGCGCCGCCTACCACCCGCAATGAGCTGACGTGAATACTGAAAAAATTAAAAATGGCCTGCCCTGCCAGCGCAAAGATCACCATGGCAGAAAACGCGGCGGCGGTTGACAACAAAATGACTTTGCGACGGGTTTTGATACTGAGGGATTGGGTCAAACTGATATACACCGGGATCGCGGCTATCGGGTTGATCATGGCAAGTAAGGAGGTAAAAACAAAAAGTATGTGTTCCACAGGCAGGGTTCCAGTATCCGGGTCAGTAAAAACTCATCATCTAAATGATATTCAGGCGCAGATGGTGCTATCGCTACTGCCCGCTATATTAACGAATTTCATTTGACAGTACCCAACATTTACCTATCCTATGCGCAATTTTTACCTGTTATGCCCCAGCTATGCAAATTACCGAAGTTCAAAACGTCTTTTTGCGCATTCGTTCCAATAAAATTTTCGAACTGTTTGTTATCTCAGTGATCGTGTTCTCGGCCCTGTTGGTAGGAGCGAAAACCTATAAATTACCGGACCCCTTCAATCAAATCACGCTGTTTTTAGATTGGTTTATTACCGGTTTTTTCCTGGTTGAGATTAGCATTCGTTTTCTGGCAGAAACCAAAAAGCGGTATTTTTTCAAAGACTTCTGGAATCTGTTCGACACCACAATTGTGTTGATCAGCCTGATCCCCATCGAAAACTCCGAAGCCGCCGTTATTGCCCGCCTGGTGCGCGTTTTTCGGGTATTGCGTATGGTGTCATTTATCCCCGAACTACGTATCTTGCTCACTTCTCTCATTAAAGCTTTGCCGCAGCTGGGCTATGTTATGTTATTGATGTTCATCATCTTTTATATTTATGCCGCTGTCGGCAGTACCCTGTTTTATGACATCAATCCGGAGTTGTGGGGCGATATTGCGATTTCCTTATTGACCTTGTTCAGAGTGATGACCTTTGAAGACTGGACCGATGTCATGTACGAAACCATGGCGCACTATCCCCTTAGCTGGATCTTTTACATCAGTTTTATTTTCTTCACCGCCTTTGCGTTTTTAAACATGGTGATCGGTATCGTGGTGAACGTCATGGAACAGGAACATGCCAAAGCCCGGCAGGAAGAACAGGAAGCTAATCACGAACCCAGCATTAAAGATCTGGATGAAAAGTTAACGGCGTTACAGGCGCAAATGCAAACTCTGCTGAACAATCAAAAGCGTTCTGATCCGCAATAGTTTAAAAATAAAACAGAATAAATTGGCCCCATGAGAGCATTTGAATTACAATTGCTCTCTTAACCCTGAAAAACACGCATATTTTTGCGCCTCCCGGCGCGCATTCTACCGGAAATTCTTTACATGACATCCAATACCATCAAGTTCAGTGATCTTAATTTACCCCAGCAAGTGCTGGATGCACTGGACAAAATCGGCTACGAAACCCCCTCACCTATTCAGGCGGAAGCCATTCCATTATTAAGCGAAGGTCATGATCTGATTGGCCAGGCACAAACCGGAACAGGTAAAACCGCTGCCTTTGCTCTGCCCATGTTGGCAAAAGTAAATCCTGAAATTAATCAGCCACAGTTGGTTGTTCTGGCCCCAACCCGAGAGCTGGCGATTCAGGTAGCCGAAGCATTTCAGGCCTATGCGGCATTTAGCGACCGCATTCGCATACTACCCATTTACGGTGGTTCTTCGTATGACCATCAGATCCGCCAGTTAAAACGTGGCGTACAAATTGTGGTGGGTACACCAGGTCGTGTTATCGACCATATCAAACGCAAAACATTAAGATTAGATAACGTCAGCATGTTAGTACTGGACGAAGCTGACGAAATGCTGCGCATGGGCTTTATCGATGACGTCGAATGGGTACTGGAACAGGTACCAGCCGATCGTCAGACCGCCTTATTCTCGGCCACCATGCCACCGCAAATTCGCAAGATTGCTGATAAGTTTCTGGATGATCCAAAAACCGTAAAAATCGCCGCCAAAACCAGCACCGCTGAAAAAATTCGCCAGCGCTTCTGCAAGGTATCACCTAACAACAAGTTAGAGGCACTGACGCGGGTACTGGAAGTGGAAGAATTCGACGGTGTCATTATTTTCGTGCGCACCAAGACAGCCACCACTGAGCTGGCCGACAAACTGGCGGCCCGCGGTTATGATGTTGAACCGCTTAATGGTGACATTCAGCAAAAATCACGTGAGCGCACTGTTGAGCGTTTAAAACAAGGTCAAATTGACATCCTGGTAGCTACCGACGTAGTTGCCCGTGGTCTGGATGTTGATCGCGTCAGTCACGTTATTAACTTTGACATTCCTTACGACACAGAAAGTTATGTACACCGGATTGGTCGTACTGGCCGTGCCGGTCGTGAAGGTGAGGCTATTCTGTTTATTTCACCTCGTGAAATGCGCATGTTAAAGGCCATTGAAAAAGCCACCAAACAGGCGATTGCGCCACTGCCAATTCCCAATGTCAGTGAGTTAAACGAATCTCGCCTGAGCCGTTTTAAAACCCGGGTATTTGAAGCGTTAGACGCCGAAGATCTGGAAACCTGGTCAGAAGTCATCACGCAAATTCAGCAAGAAACCGAAGCCGGTCCGGAAGCCCTGCTTGCCGCTTTCGCCAGCCTGGCTCAAGGTGGTGAACAAATCTTCTTATCTGAAGATGACGTGCCGGAAATCAATCTGCCGGATCGCGGCGCCAGAGACAATCGTCGTGAACGCGGTCGCGATGGCGGCAGTCGCGAGCGTGGTGAACGTGGTGGTCGCGAACGCAGCCGCAATAAGCGCGATAACAAGCCTGACGAGAATATGCAACGTTACAAAATCATGGTGGGTCGTAAACACGACGTGCGCCCTGGTAGCATTGTTGGTGCCATTGCTAACGAAGCAGGCCTGGACAGTGAGTTTATCGGTGCAATAAACATTTATGATAATTTCAGTACTGTTGATCTGCCCAAAGGGATGCCCAATGAAGTTCGCGGCATTCTCAAGAAAACCCGTGTGGCCGGTCAAAAACTGGATTTAACCGAATGGCAAGATCGTCCCGAGAAGAAGTCTCGTCCACGCAATAACAGAGACTAAATATTAATAACCTTTGATTATATCTATAACCAATTAATGATTTATTGGTTATAGATAAATCTGGCAAACTGACTTCAGTTTAATATCTGGTTCTCCGTCATGCGTTATTTTCCTTTGTTTTTCGATACCCATAATATCCAGGTACTGGTGGTGGGTGCCGGTGAAGTCGCCGCAAGAAAAATAGAGCTGTTGCTTAAAACCGAGGCCACTATTTCAGTAGTGGCACCGGATGTCTCACCTACCGTGGCGCTGCTGGCCCAACAGGGCAAAATCACGCTGCATCAAAACCGCTTTGAGGTACAATATTTAGATGGCGCCCAGTTGGTATTTATTGCCACCAATGACGAAACGCTTAACGCCGGTATTCAGCAACAAGCCAAGGCCAGAAATATCATAGTGAATGTGGTGGATAACCCGCCATTATGCGATTTTATTACACCGTCGATCGTAGACCGAGGCAATATCACTATTGCCATGAGCAGTGGTGGTGTGGCGCCGGTGCTGTTGCGTTATTTACGCCAAAAGCTGGAGGCCATCATTCCGCAAAATATCCGCTATCTGGGTGACTTTGCAGAAAAGTTTCGTGAAACCGTAAAATCCAAACTGCCCACAGTGACCCAGCGTCGCTATTTTTGGGAATGGTTTTTCGACAGTGATGTGGCCGAAGGCGTGTTGCAAGGCAATCTGAGTGAAGCAGAAATGCCCTTTTTAGAAAAGCTGGAATCCGCTGGACAGGACGAGAGTTTTAGCCAGGGACAGGTTTATCTCATTGGTGCCGGTCCGGGTGACCCGGAACTACTGACTTTCAGAGCATTGCGTCTGATGCAAAAAGCCGACGTAGTAATTTTTGATCGCCTGGTATCACCACAAATAATGGATCTGGTGCGCCGCGACGCCGAAAAAATCTATGTGGGCAAAGAAAAAAGCAATCACACTATTCCCCAAGAGCAGATCAGTGCCATGTTGGTGGAAAAAGCCAAAGAAGGTCACCGTGTGGTGCGTTTAAAAGGCGGCGATCCCTTTATTTTCGGCCGTGGCGGTGAAGAACTGGAAACCCTGGTGGATGCCGGTGTGGATTTTCAGGTGGTACCAGGTATCACTGCAGCCAACGGCGCGGCCAGTTACGCGGGAATTCCGCTGACGCATCGCGATCACGCGCAATCGGTGGTGTTCGCTACTGGTCATTTAAAAGACAATACCATTAACCTGAATTGGTCCGGCCTGGCGCAGCCCAATCAAACCATCGTATTTTATATGGGCCTCACCGGGCTGAATGTTATCACTGAAAAACTGCAGGAACACGGTTTACCTGCTGAAACACCTATTGCACTCGTACAACAGGCCACCCTGCAAAACCAAAGGGTTGTAACGGGTACGTTGCGCGATATTTTAGATAACCCGGAAGTAGCCCTCTTGCAGCCACCAACCTTAATTATTGTGGGCAGTGTGGTGTCGTTACACCGGCAATTTGACTGGTTTAATCCCGCAACAAATTCAGAAAATCGCCTTTGAGCCTTGCGTTAAGCCGGATTGAAAGAAATAATCTAGTCATTCCACTGATCCGGTTTAATAACAAGTATGTCTGCAGACGACCTGGAAAATTCGTTTAAAATTCTCAAGCAAACCGTGCCGCTGCTGATCAAGCACAAGATATCCGCTGAGCCAACCAACTACGCGATCTGGTACACCTATGCCAGCAACCAGTCGCCAGACCTCAATCAGGCGGTGGATTCTGCCATTGATAGTTACAACGCTATTTCCGAAGCCCGGGCTTTAGATATGTACCGCACACACGTTGCGGATAAACAGGAAGTCAGTGCCTGGCAACTGCGACGAAGCATTGACGCGATGATCACTGAGCTTAGTCAGACCGTAAAAGATACCCGCCACGAGACCAATGGATTTCGCGATGTCATGGACAAAAGTCTGGATGGCTTAAAAAAGGTGGAAAGCGAAGGCTTTTCCGTAGAAGAAACCATGTCAATGGTGCGCAACCTGGTCAAAGAAGGACAGAAGATCCGCAACAGTACGCTGACCTTCAGTGCCGCCATGGCAAATGCCGAAAAAGAGATCAGCGATTTAAAAGAAAAACTGGAAGTCAGTAAAAAGGAAGCGCTGGTTGATGCCCTGACCGGGCTCAACAATCGGCGCTATTTTGATTCTGAGTTTGCAACTGCTGTAGCAAATGGCGAAGCCTCACTCATTTTGCTGGATGTGGACCATTTTAAAAAGTTCAATGACAGCCACGGTCATCAAATGGGTGATCTTGTGCTCAAAGCAGTGGCCAAAAAGTTGAAATCCAGTTGCCGGGATGGCGCTGAGGCTTATCGCTTCGGGGGCGAAGAGTTTGCTATTATCCTGCCTGTCAGCAATCAGGGACGCGCTTGCCACCTGGCCGAAACAATGCGCCGCACTATCGAGAAAATCCAGGTTAAACAGAAATCTACCGGTAAAGTAGTGGGCGATATCACCGCCTCTTTTGGGGTTGCCGTATTTGCAGGAAGCGAATCTGCTGGTAATCTGATTGAAAAAGCGGATAAATTGCTCTACGAAGCTAAACGCCTGGGTCGCAACCGGGTTATGCCCATCAGTTAATATTCCGATTTAGAATTGAAGTCACAAAGGGAATTTGTCAATGCACATTGATGTCAACAGCCTGAGTAAGCGCTATAAAAACCTGACCGCAGTAGATGCACTCAGTTTCAGGGTCAACAGTGGTGAAATTTTCGCGATTCTGGGCCCCAATGGCGCCGGAAAGTCTTCCACCATACGCATGTTAGTCGGTCTGACAAGTAAAGACAGCGGCGACATTGTTTTTCAACACCATGAGCAGTCTTTCACCCAGTTAGACAGCGACCAGTTTGGTTATCTGCCGGAAGAACGCGGTCTGTATCAGGACGTTTCAATACACAAAATTTTGCATTACGTGGCCGCGTTAAAAGGTATGCGCAAAGCCGATGCGGAGCAACAAATTCAGCACTGGTTGACGGAGTTTGAATTAGCTGACCGGCAAAAAGAACCGTTGAAATCTCTCTCTAAGGGCAATCAGCAAAAGATACAGTTATTGAGCAGTATCATCCACCGACCTGAACTGGTGATACTGGACGAGCCCTTTTCCGGACTGGACCCGGTCAATCAGGAAAAAGTGATTCAGTTTTTAAAAACCCTGCAACAACAAGGCACTACGGTATTGCTCAGCGCGCATCAGATGTCTCTGGTGGAAAAGCTGGCCGACAGGTTGCTGCTGATGGCAAACGGCAAATCGGTGTTGTACGGCAATATGGACAGCATTCGCACGGAATCGACACTGGGCAGTGAACTGCAACTGGAGCTGGCATCGGTGCCCGAAACAGCGCAACTGGATGCCATTCGACAAGGCTTTGATGATGTCTGCTCGGTAACCCTAAACAAAGCAAATAATCTGCACTTACAATTGGTATCCCGCTGTCAGATCCCCAATCTCCTGCAGCAACTAATGACCATGTTGCCGATTGTTAATTTACAACTGCAACAACCGGGGCTACACGAAATTTATCTACATGCCCTCAGCGAAAACACCACAGGGAGTCAAAGTCATGCATAAGGTTTGGATTGTGGCTCAATGGGAATTTCTGAAGAATCTCAAACTAAAACAAGAACTCATTGGTTATTTTATCATGCTGGCCATCTATGGCGCTCTGTTCGCAGTGCAATACTGGCAACAACAGACACAGCAGGAAAAAGTCATACTGGCTGTTAGTAGCGCAGTACAGGTGCAGCTCAGTGACCATTTTCAGTCTCACCAAATAGCAAATCAACCGGATAACGAGACTTATCAGGCTATCATGCAGGAACAGGGATACGACGGTATTTTATTGTTTGATACAGCATCAGGACAGTATCAGTTGCTGATCCCCAATGAGGTTAGTTGGCGCACTAAACTGGAAACAGAGCTGGAAGATTACGAGCGTCAGCAGTTGCTTCAGGCGATGAATATATCGGATGAGGAACTGCAACAATTACAGCAACCACTGAACATTGCCATAATCAACAATGCAGAACAGGATGTAGGACAAGACGCCCGTTTGCTTAGCACCGTGGTGGCCATTCTTACTGCACTTGCGGTTTTTAACAGTTTTGCCCTGAGCATGACTTCGGTTACGCAGGAGAAACAGCACCGGGTCACGGAACAACTTCTGACCTGTGTTAATTTTCAGCAATGGATAGACGGCAAAGCACTGGGTTTGTGTCTGTCCAGCATCAAGAGTTTGCTGTCGACGTTGCTGATTATGGGTTTAGTATACAGCGCCATTATGATATTTTCGCCGCAACAGGAACTCGATCTCAGTCTGGCAGATTCGCCAATTACACTGATGGTGTTGTTCTGTATTGCCGGTATCATTTTTTGGAATTACGTGTTTGTAGGATTCTCAGCCACCATTGACGATCCCAATCACTCCGGTAAAACCGGTCTGATGTTTTTACCCATGGTGCCGGTAATGTTGGTATTTATGGTGCTGGATGATCCCGCCGGTGAAGTAGCCACCATCTTATCCATGGTGCCCCTGACAGCCCTGTCTTTTATGCCTATGCGTTTGGCTTCGATGGCGGTGCCCGCGTGGCAAGTGATGCTATCACTGGGATTGATGATCGCGGGTATTTGGGCAGTACGTTTGTATGCCAGCCGGATTTTTCGCGCCAATATCACCCTGTTTGGCAAAGAGCCTACCTGGTACCAGATGTGGAAAAACATGCGAGATAAATCCTTATAACGCGCCACGGTGCATCTTTGCCGTTCTAAAATTTATCAACCAGAGACTGTTAATTGTGTTACGACAAAATCTCGGCTTTGCCCTCAATCTGATTGCACTTGGGTTATTTGTACCCGGTATTTTACTGCCCATGTTCTCACTGGATATGGAGCTGTTAGCAAACCTGGGAAATTCAGCGTTAACCGCGTCGCTGGTTGATAAACAACTCTCGATTCTGGGTACGGTTGACGAACTTTGGCAGGATCAGCGTTTTCTGGTGGGCTTTTTGATTTTGTTTTTTTCAGTCATCATTCCTGTCATGAAAACTTTTCTGGTAGCGATAGCGCGTTTTTGTCGCACTCCAGGAACACAAGAAACATTATCGGCTCTGGTAAGTAATATCGGCAAGTGGTCCATGGCCGATGTTTTTGTGGTGGCTATTTTTCTGGCAGTACTTTCAACGGATCACAGCAGCACCAGCAGCCAGCAGGAAATCAACATGGGGTTGTTTAAAGTCAGTTTTGAACTGAGCTCGCAAACCCTGTCAAACGTTGGGCCAGGATTTTGGTATTTTACCGGCTACTGTATTGTGGCCCTGGCAGGCACCCTGATTTTCCAACACGGCGTAAGATCCCAGTCCCGTTAAATTGGCAGTTTTGCCAGTTGTGCTATCTTTAACAAAACAAACCTGCGGAAACATCGCCAGCCTAAACCATGGAAGCGCTGTCACTCACGGGATTTAAAACCCGTTCTACCATTTCTCTACTGACCGCTCTGGCAGTATTGCTGATGTCCTATGCCATACAGCAGCATTACATCGAGCTGCAAAAGCTTAAGGTCCTGCAAGCCAGTCTGGCAAAAGAATTGAGTGAGCGCGCAAAGACGCTGGAGCTTACTTTACAGGCTCTTATTTCCACCAACCAGTTATCCCATCGCCGCAATTTGAAACACCACGCGGTTGAGCAGCTTTCCCGGATCACGGAAAACCGCAATTATTTTCGCCATCAGGCATTTAATCATGACACGTCCGACAATGAGCGACTCACGGAGCCACTGTACCAGCAGTTAGAACAACTCATCACGGTTACCCGGGACGCGTTAAATGACGATACAACACCTGCCCAACATTTTATCAGTAGCGATGCCAATCGCGACATGTTGACGGCATTGCGCCAACTGGCTGATAACCTGTACCAGGAACAACAAAGCCACCAGGAACAACAACTCATGCGGCTACAACAAACACTTATTTTGTCTGTTACGCTTATCACGGTGGCATTGTTATTTGTAGTATTGCCGGTACTGCGGCGGGTTAAAAATGACAAAGCCGCTATAGAACGCCAACGCACTCAGATTGCCCGCATCAGACATACCTTTGATACCTTTACTGATCACTCACAAAACGGCGTGCTCAACTATGAAAAAGCCACCGGGAAGATCAACTTTGTCAACCAGAGCTTTGTTGAAATGCTGCAATATCAGCACAAATCGCAATTGCTGGGTGAACCGGTGGAATCGGTTTGTGTTGGTCACAATGCCACAAATCAAAACGAAATGTCAGGCAAAGTCCTGGCCCTGAATGGCACTGCAATTCCGGTATTTTTTGATCAGTTCAGCTCACATCGGATTGACGATGGTGCCGAGCTGATTTGGCTCAATATCACCGATTTGCGGTCTGTCATAGAAGTTGAACAACGCTCGCAAAACGCGCAAAAAATGGAGTCTATGGGCACCCTGGCCAGTGGTATCGCACACGATTTCAACAACATTCTGGCGATAATTCGCGGCAGCTCTGAGTTGTTAAAACTCAGCGTAGCTTTAAACGACAGTGCCCAAAAATGTGTCAATCATATTATTGAAGCTGGCGAAAGAGGCGCGAGTTTGGTACGCCAGATTTTACAGTTTTCCCGGGCAGACACCGAATACCTGAAAGTGATCGACATCGCACAACACATTAGTCAAACGTTAGAGTTGCTGGCCCCCGGGCTAAAAAAGAAATGCACGGTCAATTTCGCCTGCCACGCACAAGGCAATATCCTGGCTGATGAGTCCTCCGTCAGCCAGATACTGATCAACCTGGTGAAAAACGCCTCCCAGGCAGGTGCCACCAGCGTCGACTTAACACTGACCCGAGAAGGAGATGACTTTCTCTTAGCCATCACCGACAATGGCAGTGGTATCGCGGAGGAAGCAAAACACAAACTGTTCGAACCCTTTTTTAGCACCAAGAAGAAAACCGAAGGTACCGGACTGGGTTTATCAGTGGTACACGGTGTAATCCAAAAACTAGATGGCTCCATCAGTGTCCACAGTGAGCCGCAAAAAGGCACAACATTTGTGATCCGGTTGCCTGCCACACCGCTTCAGGCAGAGGAAAATATTCCAGAGCCCAGTCCGCAGAAGCTGAGTGGCACTGAGCAGATATTACTGGTGGAAGATGAAGCCAGTTTGCGCAATATCTATAGCACCTACCTGACCATGAAGGGTTACAAGGTGACCGAAGCCTCCAACGGCCAGGAAGCACTGGCATTGTTCCAGCAAGCAAAACATCAATTTGACGTACTGGTAACAGACCACAATATGCCGGGCTTATTAGGCTCTGAACTGATATTAGCGATACGCCACCTCAGTAAAAAGCCCATCAGAACCATTATGGTTACCGGCGACATTGAAGACGCAGCCAAAGAACTCAAGAACCAGGGCATGATTGATGAAATACTCACCAAACCCATTGCCCTCAATAATTTAGACAGTGCTATAGAATCGCCTTCGAGTTCGGTGAATTCAGACTCCAATCTACAATAATTTTGAATGGTCAGTGTTTGTTACAGCCCGACGGACATTTCACATCGCAGCAGGTCATCAAGGCATCAACAAAATCAGCCCACAAATGAGTGAAATATTACACGCCTGAAAAAAGCCGGCATAAAAAATAAACATTTCAATTTTATTACCGATAAAAGAAACAGTAACGCTTAAAAAAGAAACTATATGTAATATTTATGAACGTTTCTTAGCTCATTAAATGAACTAAGTGACAATGCTAAAAAATACTTCAACGACGAAACCAATGTCATTTAAGTGTTGTCGTTACATTTAATTACATCTGGGCAATAATGTGCCACAACACATTGATAAAATGGACTTTATTGCCGCAACAGGTGGCAAATCATGTCAGGTTATATAATCTTCGGTATATAATTTATTCCCGTCCCCCAGAGTTTTCACACAACTCAAAAAAGTAAAACTTTTGGCACACATTCTGCCTAATGAAAATCATCTGATTACTTCAGATAAAATTTTACCTTCTTTATTTATAGATCTTTCAATATTTGTATATTTAAAACACGTTGGAGTGTAACAATGTTAGAACAGATTACGCGTGATAACACCATTATTGATATCACCAGCCGGGGTGAAAAAGAACAAATCAACGGTGGTTTATTTAAAACCACTTTAGGCTCGGTGGGTGCAGTGGTTGACAATGTCAGCAACGTCAATAACGATACGGCGACTATCGTCAAAAAAAGTGCGGACACACTGGATAAACTTCTGGACTCCTCTGCATCTACATCAACTCCTGCTTCCGGAGAAGGACTTTTCTCTGACAATGACATTTCAGACCTGCAACGCCAGTTTGCCGGAGCGTTAAAAACCTCATTGCTTACATCAAGTGCAGCAAGCCAACAATCTAACAGTGAAGTTGCGAGCACTGACCAGGATGTTCCACAAAACCAGACGTCTGAAGCTGAACCCACCTCAATCATCGAAGGAATGATGAATGATGCAGAAAAAGCCTTTGATAGTTTCGTCAGTTTTTCTTTTGGGACAGACGGAGCGGGTATTGAAGATGTCTTCGAAGCAGTTAACCCACTAAACCATATTCCAATTGTTTCTGATATTTACAAAGGAACAACTCCCACAGACATAAGTGCAGCTTCAGCAATTGCTGGTGGTTTCATTGCCGGCGGTCCAATGGGTGCAGCCTATGCAGCGATTGACACAGCAACTGAGTCAGTGACAGGAGACTCTATTACTGAAAATGCCTTCAATTTAGGGGCTGAGTTAATTTCCAACATTAGTGCTTAAAAGTTACACCATTACATTGTGAGAACCGACATGATGAAGTTTCATCTGCTTTCGTCCTTTCCTCGCCAACCTTTTTTATGTGCGAAAACCAAGAGGCTTGCACTTTTCGCTGCTTTTATTCTGCTAACAGGTTGTCAAACTCTCAATTCATCAGAACAAGAAGTGGTTAAGAATTTACCAACAGATCCCCGAGTAAGTAATACTCCCCTTCCGCATCCCGAGCCTGAAAAAATAGCAAGGGGCAACATCGACTATGTCCCAATACGAAACAAAAATCCTCCTCAACTGGTTGCGCCAACAGGTTCGCTGTTTAATGAGAATGAATACTATGGACTGTTTCTACATAAAACCAATTACAAGATTGGCGACATGGTTCAGGTAGTCATTGAAGAAGAAACTAAAGCGACCAAAAACCAACAACTGAAGAAGGATAAAGCCAGTGAAATGTCTGTTGGTCCGCTGCAGGTTAGAGCCGGGGGGATAAACCTGGAGAGAGGACAAGTTAATGTGGATCATCAACAAGGCAGTTCTTTCGAAAGTTCAGCCAGTAGCGAACAATTTAATTCAGTAGAAGGTGTTATCAATGTTTTCGTTAAAGAGATCCTCAACAATGGGAATTTAATCGTTGCAGGAGAAAAGTGGTTAAAACTCAATGAAGGAGAGGAGTTTGTCAGAGTCATTGGTGAAATACGCACAAAGGATATAACCGCACAGAACACCGTAAGTTCGACAAAACTGGGAAACCCAAAAATTGAGTTCAGCGGTGTAGGTGAACTACAAGAGAACCAAAGGGGTTCTGTAATTGACAAAATTCTTTCCGTTTTCAATTGAGTAGATCATGGATATAAAAACCATTTTGATAGTTATTTTAATGGGTTGGTGCAACCTGGCCTATTCGGAAAACTGGTTTTACGGCCAGGCAAGAATGTCAATTGATGGCGCTGATTTGGATGCCGTCCGTGAATTGACCATTAAAAATGCAATATCGGATGCGTCCTACAGAGCCGGAGCAACGATTTCTTCAGAAGAAATCGTCTTAGATGGGGTGTTGGTTGGTAGTAAAGTTATATTACAAACGCAAGGCTACCTGAGACGCGCAGAGGTTTTGAGTGAAGATATTAGCAACGGTGTTTTGACGGTAAATGTCAGAGCTGACATTCTCGTGGATGAGGGTTGCAGAAAAACCAAATACGGAAAAAGACTGCTCGTAAGTCAGTTCGTGTTGATGGATCCTAAACAAGCCGCATTAGGGCAGCTTTTTGATATTGGGACACATGTAACGAAAAGGATGCAGCTTCAATTAAACTCTCACATTGAACAGCTAAATGCTCATTTAATAAATCAATCTTTCGATCTAAATGACGCTAATTCCGGGTTCCAATGGCCAGAATTAGTCCGCAATTCTGAATACCTGGAAAGAGAATATGGGCATCAGTATGCACTTTTTGGTGTAATTCGTGATCTAAGTTTGTTTACCCAAACCAAAGACAAGATTTTTTCAAAACAAACCAAAACTCGTCGAAGCTTCACGATAAGAATTTACCTCCTGGATACCTTTAGTCAGAATATCATCCTTGAGCAATCCTATCATGCTGAAGCTGACTGGTCATTTTCCCTCAATGATCCAGTAGATTTACAAAGTAGCCTGTTTTGGCAGTCTGATTTTGGCATGGCGATCGCCAATACTTTGGGCAATGCCGCCATTGATATTGACGATGCAATTAAATGCTCCAAAAGTTATGCCCAAATTATTGCGCCTACTGATAGTGGATTCATCATAAATTTAGGTGCATCGCACGGAGTTCAGCTCGGAGACATATTAAATCTTAATAAAAGAGTTTCAGAATACTCTGGTCGAATATTAAGTAAACCCTATATTTCTCACCAGAAAGACAGTGAATTCAAAGTAATCAGTTTAAATTCAGAAACGTCCGTTATCTACCCGGTGAAAATTGGCGCGTCACTCAGTGCAAGGGTATTCGATTTTATGAGTTCTGCAGAACAAAAACACTAATTTGATATACGGATAACGAACCACAATAGGTCAGGCTTATTGTGCTCTGAGCGGAGAATAGCGATAGGCCACCTCAGGAAAGCCCATCAGGGCCTTGTGGAATTGGGAAGACAACCAGTAAGCCGCCGCTCCAGTCATGAATAATCCGTCGGGGACAATCATTCATCTGATGGTCCAAAATAAAAAGCCCTGAAAAGAAATCAGGGCTTTCTGAAGTTGGGGAGCTAACCTATAGAAGTTCCAATCTAATCTGACATTTCCCTTTTAAAAGAGAGAGTTACCAGTTTAAGGTATGGGTGTCGAATCC
>NZ_JBVTQY010000064.1:0-16581 GCF_055755215.1 Planctobacterium sp. R6 | reverse complement strand
GTTGTGGAACTTAATCCGGAGAGCAAAAAAGAAGCAGCTTAACGGCTTAGGCGACAACTACCTTGAAAAACGCCGTAGTCAACGAAGACATCACTCCAGAAGTCGGCACACGAACTGTTGTAGTAGAAACTGCAACTAAAGCAAATGAACCTGTCGGATTTTGGGGATATGCCACGGATCACACGATCACTCCATATCAAGTCTACCTGGAAAATAGTATTACCGAAGAAGATGAAATAGATGTCATTTCACGCCTGCTTACCAAAGAGGGGGCCGGGCGATACACATACTCGTTTAGCGAACACCCTGAACTAGATATGCTAAGAGCAATGAAAAACCCAGATGAATGGGAGCTGCAAGAATTAGCCAAACTGGAGTTGCAATATCAAGCTGACGAACCACTCAAAATAACTAGTTTCTGGCACAATTTTTTTGTTTATTTAAGCAAAAAATTTAATTTGAAATAATCTGGACTCACACCAAATCATCACATTTGCACCCTCACGAGGGAGACCTCGACATTTATAATACCGTCAGGTTCTTATAGCATAACGCTCTACAATATCTTCCAGTGTTAATCCGCGTCCCCGCATCATAGCGATACAATCAATGACCACGCCATCTTCAGGAAACCCTGGAACTTTTAGACGATTGTAAATTAATTCAACTGCATCAAAATACCACTTGTTTCGACACTGCTTAGAACTATATTTGAATCGATAAAGATCACATATTTCGTCCTTCTTATGATGAATATCGTAAAACCATGATTGCTTTTCAGAACTCGATTTTTTCAATTGTTCGTCAATCAGTACCACATAATCTTGATAGGCGCCGGTAAATCCTTCACATCCGAAAAAACGAAGGTTAAAAGCCTCGTTCTCATTAATTTTCCATTGGGATACCTCTTGTCGACACTCTACTGTGTGTCGATAACGGAACCATTCTGTCAACGACTCTATTAGGTCGGCTTCCGCTACACGAAACGCAATGCCAGCCTCAGGTAACTGATCCCATTCCAGATATTGAGCAAGCTCTATGTTTCCCCTGATTTCAGTTTCATCATACGGTTTAATCAAGCAGCTGATCAGGTCACTTGCCTGTGCTTTTGTTAGTTCAGGTGCTTTGCCCATTCCCAGATCGTGTAATAACATCCTCTGTTCATGCGACATATACTCGGTCCGTCCTCCGGACCAAACCCCGGTACCACCTTTATCCCAATATTTCGCTAACAAAGCGGAGTAGACACGCACTTTTGTAATGAATTCACGAGAATGGTCTTTCCTCTCCAAAAACGCTATTAGTTTGGTGGAACTCTTATCTGGCCATAACAATGAATATAGGAATTTTAGCATGGGACTAATCTGACACTCAGAGTAATTCATGGGATGCACTGTAGCATCCTTACTTCATGATTTATGATGATTCAGTTTACCGCCTTTTTTCGATCCCAAAAAAATCGGCCAAAGTCATATCATGAAGTTCAGGCCTTACCTCTATGATTCTTCCTGTGATGTCTTGACCAGGATTAGAGCGATTAGGATTAAGCCTGTTAATCAGGACTTGTATATCTTTTTTTGTCCCATCCTTTCCATATATCCGTCTATATAACTCCGCACCTGTTATTCCAGATTTCAGAGTTTCACAAGCTCTCACCGAAAATGTGTTTGGCTCTTTCTTTTTCACCATCACTAAAACTGCATTAACTTAACTATAACCACTATAAACAACATTCCATCGCATATCAAAAATGATTTGCTATAAATCATTTTTGATATATAGTATGCATATCATTATTGATATATTCACATTTGGAGATGTTATGTTGTTTAGGGAATTGGTGGTGGATAACTTTGCAGGCTGGGGGGGAGCTTCCACTGGAATTGAATGGGCAATGGGGCGACCTGTAGATATTGCCATCAACCACAACCCAACTGCGATAGCTTTACATAAAGTTAATCACCCTAATACGCGACACTTCATTGAAGATGTATGGGATGTCAATCCGCGAGATGCAGTGAATGGTATGCCAGTCGGTCTCGGTTGGTTTTCGCCAGATTGTAAACACCATAGTAAGGCTAAAGGTTCCAAACCCCTCGATAAAAAAATACGGGGACTAGCATGGGTGGCATGTCGTTGGGGAGCAACAGTAAAACCACGAGCATTAATGCTCGAAAACGTCCCCGAATTTCGCCACTGGGGCAGGTTGGACGAAAATGGGAAACCAATACCGAACAAAAAAGGTTTAATATTCAATCAGTTTTATAGAACATTGCGCGAGCTTGGTTATTCAGTTGAATTTGAAGAGCTGAAAGCATGCGATTATGGCGCTCCGACTATTCGAAACAGACTGTTTATGATTGCAAGACGTGATAAAGGCAAGATTATCTGGCCAGAACCGACACACGGTCACGCAAGAGGGTTGTTGCCTTACAGAACTGCTTCTGAAATCATAGATTGGTCCATACCATGTAAATCTATTTTTGGTCGCAAAAAGTCGTTAGCACCCAAGACCTTAGAAAGGATTGCAAAAGGAATTGAACGATTTGTAATGAACGGAAATCCATTTATTGCTCCGGATGTTGCCCGAATATATCCAGAGTCTAACGCTATTTATGGTTCAGTTTCCCATGGCAAGCAAAATGAATATGGGCTCGACCACCACTTACACAATTTAGCCCGATATGAACAGCCAGAGTTAGTAGCAACATTCCTTGCTAAACACTACACAGGTGTAGTGGGTTGCCGTATTGATAAAGCCCTACCAACCATTACTACCGTAGACCACAATGCAGTGGTAACAGCAGCGATGATTAAACGAGATTTTGGATGCAGCATCGGTAGCAGTCTCAATCAACCAATTGGGTCAGTTGTTGCCGGGGGGATGGGGAAATCTGCACTTGTAACATCCAGTATGATTAAACTGAGGAACAACAACATCGGTTTTGCAACAGACGAACCTGTGCATACAATTACTGCCGGTGGGTTACATATTGGAGAGGTCCGAACCCTTTTACGTAAATATGGTTCTGGCAATAATGGGGCAGGTGCCGTATCGGTAAATGGAGAGTGGTACCAAATAGTAGATATAGGCATGCGAATGCTACAACCTCATGAACTCGCCGCCGCTCAGGGTTTTCCTCCTGATTATATCATTGACAAAGATTTAAATGGACGTGCAGTTACTAAGACGGCACAGATAGCCGGCATTGGGAACTCGGTAAGCCCATACATACCTGAAGCAATGGTGAAAGTAAACTTACCTGAAATGTGTGAGCAGGGTACCGCCGCCGCGTAATCACGTATGAAAGTATTCGTCGAGTATCTTTACAATGGCTCTATTGCCCAAAAGCCATACGTGACCATGTTTCTAATAACTAAAAGCTACCACCACAGTATTGGATGATGCATCCACAGGATATAGATAATAAAACCAGGAGTAATATATGAAACAACTGAGTTTGTTAACAGCAATCACCGATGCGTATTTTGAAGCTCCAGGCGCGCTGGATAATGCATCACTGTACGCAAACGTTGCAAGGAAAGTTGGGTTGTCAGAAAGTGAAGCGAACAAACAGTCGGTTGTAGATGAGACAGGGATAAAGCATAAACTCTTCTTCAGATCTGTTCGCTGGGTACAACAGTCATTACGACAAAAGAAGCTACTCACCAATATAAGTCGAGGTGTATGGGAGCTAACCGGCAATGCAAGAATAAAACTCCATGCTATCGCTGAAGGAAAACGTGTTATTGCGATGTCTACAAAACTTGGAATCTGCTTATGGGCAAAGAGTGACAATGTATTTAACGAGGTTATTGATGAGCCATTGCACCTTGTCCTTACCAGTCCTCCATATCCACTAAAAATTAGTAGAGCATATGGAAATGTCAGGTTGGAAGAGTATGTGGATTTTATATGTCGAATATTCGAACCCATTGTCGAAAAAATGGCTAAAGGGGCTTCCATCTGCTTGAATGTCTCAAATGATATTTTCGTGTCCGGAATGCCGGCACGATCTACTTATCTTGAAAGACTTGTAATTGCTTTGGAGGACCGGTTGCAGCTCTATAAAATGGACACCCTAATATGGCAATCTAATAAGCCACCTGGCCCATTAGCATGGGCATCGAAAAAGCGTTATCAACTCAACGTATATTATGAGCCAATACTTTGGCTGTGTAACTCCCCTATGGACTGTTTTGCTGATAACCGACGAGTGCTTATGCCTCATGAAAAGCAGCACAAAAGTTTTATGGAAAATGGTGGACTAAGAAAAGCGCAGACAAATGCAGATGGTAATTACATCAAGAAAAAAGGCGCATTCGGGAGAGTTACTGAAGGAAAAATCCCGAAAAATGTAATGCTTCAATTTGCCAATAATTGCGACGAAGGCCTCGCTGTAAGCGAGTGGGCTAAACAGCACAAAATCCCAGCTCACAGCGCAAAAATGCCTGAATCACTTTCTCGGTTTTTAATTGAATATTTAACTGAACCCGGCCAGACCGTAATAGATCCTTTTGCTGGTACGTTAACAACAGGGCAGAGTGCAGAAAAAACCGGTAGAAAATGGATCTGTATCGAAATGATTTGGGAGTACATCAGGCAATCTTTTATCCGTTTCGATGATGTTCAGGACTGTTGGATAAACCCTGAGTTTGCAAACGCCATTAAGTTAGCAGCCTAATGTTTTATCGCGCAATGAAAATTTATCGCACCTTGTCAAAGTCGCATTGTCTTTTACATAATGTGGCCCTAAGCAGTATGTGAGCGAAAATATCAATAATGCAGTGCGCGAATAAGTCTTCAATACTTATCTGGCAGTTTGCTGGAATTTAAAAAAACTAATGTAAAAAATTGTGCCAATAACCAGGCAATAGTGAATATGGATAACGGTTATGAAACCCGTAATTGCAAAACTGAATACTTGTGAGATCCGAAAGACATCGGACATAAAAGACTGTGCAGGCAGCACGATTGCTGTTACTAACGGGGGAATTGACAGTAACATTCACTCCTATCACCATGGTGAATCCAATCTCCGCCTGAATAAACAGTTTTTTGCACTATGGGATCCCAACAAAACAGCAGCAAAAAAAATGTTGTTTTCGTTATTATGTGGCCAGATAGTGTAACTATTTTATGCGATGCTTAAATTCAACTGTTCCGCAAATTGTTGTTTCATGGGCTAACGCCCAGGCATCGCACCTCCTATCTCATTGTAAGAACAGATATCAATTGAAAATGGGCACTTTGTTCTCACAATATTCGAAGACAAATCATGTGCCGGCCGGAATGACAAATGGCCTTAGCAAATTATATAAAGTAGAGCTCAGCCTGACTCACTTGCAGTCTGGATGAAAGATAAAATACCTAACTAATTAATTTCACATATTAACATCAAGGAACTAACACCATGAAAATTTCTAACCTCGCCATTTTAACATTGTGTATCATCGCACCTTGTTTAAATTTTGCGACAGCAACAGATGCCAAACCACAATTTTCACAAATTACTACAGTACACATGACTTTTAACCAGGCCTCATATTTAGAGCATGTAAAAGCCAGCTTTGATAATCAGTTAGATGAAACTGATACACGAAAGAGTGTTGATGGCATAGGTTATCTCACAACCATTGATGATAACCTGCCCGCCATTCGTACAAGAGGTAATCAGACTATTTATACCTTCGACGGTGTAAGTAAAAACGATGTCCAAAGCTTTACTTTCGTAAACAAAGAGTTTACCAACAAGCATCAATGTGAAGAGACTGCAATTAATGGTTTCCTGTCTACTTCCTGTGTATTTACTAACAACTAGCAGATTAGAGCATCATGAACTTTATACGAGATAACAATTTGTGGCCTTTTAAAAGCCTGCTGAAAATGAAAGACGGAACGTTGATTGATTACCGAATGTCATGCGCTTTCTCAATCATATTTTTGATAATAAACACCACAGTTATTTCTGGTTCAAGCGGCAATGCTTCAGGCATAACACTTCTTACACTTTTAATTCTTTCGTTTTTTGTCGGTGGTGCGTTATTTAATCACCCATATACAAAAGATACTCATGCAAGCTGGTTTTTGTTAATTCTATTTAACTCAACCTGTCTGGTATTTGCGCTAACGATATGAAGATATGTTTAAAGTGCAGTCGAATGGCATAAACATGAGTACAGATTTTAAAGTCACATAAAAATAACAGGCGATGGTTATTCCTTCCCCGGAATGGCAGCGCTGAAGCATAAACGTCCATAGCTTAATTTAAAAACATGAAAACAGAAATGAACGCGAATTTTGAAACAGAACGCCTGCGCAATATGCGCAAAGAAGCCGGAATAAATCAAGCGGAACTTGGCCTGATTTTAGGTATAGCGAGAGAAACTGTTATTCACATCGAGAAGGGTAGCCCCGGATCTGTGAATACTTTGGAATGCAATTTAATCCGTAATTGGTATCTCGCCTGTGAACCTAAGTTAAGCCCACTAACCAAGCAGAACTGGGCAGGTTATCTGGTGACGTTTTTTGGTACCGGTGAGACTGCATAACATTTACTACATTTGAACCAGTAGGATGGGCACAGCACTCTGTGGTGACTGTGCTATAACTATTCAGCAAATGACTCCAGGTCTGCAAGAGTAAAAGGTTCTATGTCTATTTGCGGGTATTCGATAGCCAAAAACCCATTCAATCCATGGTGAGATATTTGCTTTGTCTTCAGGTCCCAGTTTTTAAATTCGTCAAGAAATATGATTAAGTTTTTCACATACTTATTTGTTGTGGCTTCCATCCTGACTCCCATGATTTCTCGGGCTTTCGCAGGGCTATTATCCTCACATAATGCAGTATATACCATTCCTCTCGCACCTTGCCTGGTAGTTTTCAATACATAGCTTCTTTTGTGCTTCTCTGCATTAAAAGCTTCCATGTTACGTTCAATAAACGCTGAACATCTCTCTGAGCTTTCAAGCACATCATTACTAATATCAATCCCAAGAGTAACAGCAATAGTTTGTGCAAAAGAAATCTGCTTTCGAGTAGACGGACGATATTTGTGTGGCAGCATATTTCTAAGCAAACCATTAAAATCATCAACGTCACCTAAAGATTTATGTTTAAATTTATTTTCTTCTGCAATGCATTGAGCAAGCCATTGTGGAATTTCGAAAGTGACTTTAACGCCTCCAACGTCTATTACAGCAGTTTCCTCTCTATGCACTTGAAACCGTCTGATAAAAAGCTCCATTTCTTCTGACACATCCACCAGCGAATCTTTGTGTTTGGCAATAAGAGTTACCAGTGCTTTATGTGCAGGAATACATAGTTCAACACCGTTAATCTCTATCTTAACTGTATCATCGTATTCTCCGTGTATTGGCATTTGTTAACATCTCAACCAATTTTCTGATATTAAATATACAATAATAATTCCGCATCGATACTTCCAGTTCTTTTGTTTTCACTCTCGGTGTAAATCAGAGCAGTAGCGGATAGACAACTTGGAGATATGAAAAACGCCGGACCCACTGTATTTGCCAATATGGGCACCTTTTTAGTTTGACGACAAACACACTGTTGGATATCTTATCGATAAATTACGAGCTGGAGGTTTAATGGCTTTGTTTCCGACGTTAAATAGCATCAACGTCTATCGCGTGACTTTAGCTTTTTTCATGCTGACAGTCCCTGGGGTGGTTTTCGTTGCAACCGGCCAGTCACTTGCAGGAATCTACATCTGTCTACTTGTGCTACTTAGTCTTATTATCAGATACAGGCATTTTCGCCCGGACAAATCTTCTATTTTGTTGATGTGCTCCATTATATCCTTTCACATACCGCTTGTAGAATGCGATGGCATGAGCATGTATCTTATGACGCTTCAGCATTTTCATTTAGTTCCCAGCTTAAGCGTGTGCCACTGACAATATAAAATATCTCCAGAACTAATGCTGCTCTGTACTCTTCAATGGCTTTTACTGCAGTATTTCCAATCCTTTTATACCCTCATTTCTAATGCACTTGCAATCACGGGATAATTTACCTAGTATCACTAGCAATATCGACAAGGTATTAGTGCGTTTTGAGTCGCACGGGAGTGAGTCAGTCCTGAATTCTCTTAACATTAAGTGTTACCACTATACTGTTAACTTTTAATGCAGCCTACCTGACTTATGCACAATTTAGAGGTTAACTATGTATATCACTCGCAAAGAGCAAGTCACTGTATTTGTTAAAAAATTCCGAGAAGAACTACGCTTACGCAACTTTCCTGTGAAACTTTCACGTATTAATCAGGCTTTGTCAGAAGCATTGGGGTTTGGTACGCACGACAATCACGTTTATGTGATCAACCCCGGAAAAACATATTCGTTTGACTTTAATAAACAAATCGAATTTTTGAAATCGCTATCAAACAGACATCAATATGACCTCACTACATTATCTGAGATCCTGAGAGATACCCTGATTAAAATATCGTTTGATAACGACATTGACAGTAAAGACAAATTTGATATTACAAAAAATGACGCTGAATCAGTGAGCAAATTTAGCGACATTGCATATCACTATGATTCGCCTCTATACGGTGATATTACTTTCAGTTCAGACAACATGGTGATGACCCCGGATCTGCAACAGGAACTTGACTCATTTATGGCAGATGAGTTTGATATTTCTGACTTCATCAACAACTCAAAAATCGACGCTGAACTTGATATATGGGAAAAGCGTACTCGTATTTTTTTTAACGCGGTGTGTGGAGATAAATTAATTTTACCGGCACCTTTGCTATTGTGGCTTTGTAAGCCTATGAGTTGGTTCAGATACACTCTCGCAAACATTTCAGCATTAAATGATCCACAACGCCATGCAAAGATTATTAATTTGATTATGACAACCCCTGGTATGCGTGATGATCTTATCGCTACTCCAGATAGCGTTAACATGACTGTCAAAGACCAGTTTGGGGTTCTAATCATGTCGGTATATCATGAAGTAATAAGTTCAGCCAAGTATAAGTATCCAGCCATCGTACCTACACTATTTCCGCATCGCTCTCCAAAAATTGAACGCTCGCCGTTAACAATCAACTATGAGTGCATCGTATCTGAGGCGGATATCAATGAAGTATTTTCATTCACTGACCTTAAACACAGTGAAGCAATTTATAAGTTACAAAAACACCATGGAAAAACACTGCGAGAGATTTTGTTATCACTCACTCACGATTCCCCACGATACTTTATGCATACTTATACGCGGAGAAATATGACATGCTATCGCCTGCATATTTTGGGACAGGACTTCAATGAAGAGCTTGAAAACGCCTATCAGCAGGACGAATTACTTGATATCACTTTTCATTCTGACCAACATCAGCTTATGGACGCATTAATAAAAGTAATTGACTGTAATCTGGCAGCAGAATTGACAAACTCAGTGCACACACCGGCGACTTTTCAGCAAATGCTTATGGATGGCTTTGAATACAAACTTTCAATGTATTCACCAATGGCACAACGTTATTTAAATAGTCAGCCGTTATAAAAACATATCTCATTGATATTTATAATTAACCCAGGTAGGAACGATACGTTTTTCAAGCCGAGTAGAAAAGTGGTTGTTATAGATCTGCCTTATTATTTCCATTAGAAGCTTTCTTTATCAGCTTTCCAGCTCTTCTCTTGGCTTACAGCTGAACGCTAATTTCATATCTTCTAAATAACGCTTTTTAGCAACATAGTATGCCGAAGCGTTACTAAAATAAGTACCACTTTCTGATTCAACATTTTGAGCGTCTAATATGCTTCTATCGTCAAAACCGCACTCTACCTCATACAATGCCTTGCCATGCAATTCAGCAACAACACGCTCCGAATACAACTTTTCTGTAGTCACTATATGGTTCCAGAAGAGCACATTACGTGTTTTTATCTCTGCCACAGAAGTAATCATTTCAACCCAGAACAGAGGCATCAACAGCGCCACCAATGTAGCCACAGGCTTCCATTTTGAAATAAGAGCCATGTAGCAACCCGCCGTTAAAAGGGACACCACTATAACCATGAAAGTAGGCATCCACTCCCTACCAGCAACGCCGGTGATATCGTCAAATACCACACTGAAGAATGATCTTGATACCCAACATCCCAACAACAAAACCGCAACTTCAAATAACCTGACAGACCAGGAATTATAAAAGTTGGTCGCATTCTTCATAAACTTCATTTCAAATAATCCTCATCCAATAATTACGTATTCCAATGTAGAGTTTCGCTCATTTTTTCATTTCTTGAAACGAGTAACATAATGCACTTTGGTATTAACTCGTAAATTGCCAATTCCCCGCTCTGAAAGAGGTGGGAGGTGGTGTTACGATAAATCTCCATCTTTTTTTGTATTGGCTCTAGTTGTTGATGGCCTTACAACCTCATACTCAACTGGCTCACCAACACACAAACCTGAATCGCCACTAGCTTTATGATAGGGAGCTGTCATAGCCTTTAGTTTATCACTCAAATTTACCTCAAGATATAGGTATATCATCACCAGCTAACTCACTCATTGACTGATCAGAGTTGTAGCGGCACCAATAGTATCCACTACGCCCGCTTTTACCTACACTCAAGCACCCTTCAAAAGTTTTACCCGTAGCATCCAACAACAACACTTTCGCATCTAAATAAGGCAACTTAGTTCCTGTGGACGTAGTTGACATGTAACTATCATGCACCTTCAATACAGCTTGTGATAAAGCTGAAGAATCGTCTTTAAATTTCATTTTTAGTTACTTCCAACATTATTCCTAATCCTAAATTATGATTACCTGCCATACTTTTTCGACATTCTCGCCGCCGCCCCATGTTCAGTAGCTGCCTGCTCAGTATAACGCTTCACCATCGCGTCTGACTTCCAGCCACCGGCCTGTTGAATAGAAAGTGTATTTTCACCATCTTCAGCCATCGTTACCGCGCTGCCAACCCGAGGGCTATGTGTGGAAAATTTGATATCTAAACCTGATTTCTTCGCTAACCGGTTGAATGTCTTATAAAGACTTATATAGGGCAGGGGAGTACGGTGGCTATTTTCATTTTCCTTGAATGTGGTGCCTTTGGGGTTCATGGCCCTGAACAGTATCCCTGAGTCTAGCCTGTCAAAAGCCCCTACGGGCTTGTATTCCCCTTTTTTCCCATCCCAGTTACAGGCATCGACATAATCACTAATCATCGAAAGCGTTTTGTTTGATAAGTGTCTATACTGGCCTCTACCGGATTGATCTGATTTGCTCTTTTGAAGGAACAACGTGCTTTTTTGAAAATCAATATCTTCGAGCTTAACACGCATGGTGTCAGAAGCACGAAGCAGGGCGTCATACATCATATTAACCATCACCAGATCACGTTGGTCGAGCAACGTCACCACTGGAAAATGCTCATTAATGTGTAGCAGATGCTCCATTTTTAAAGGCTCAGCCTGATCCTGTGATTCCCACTTTTCATTCTTCTGCAGTTGAAGCTTCACAAACTGCTTTAACTCCAACGACAATTTTAGTGGGTTTTGAATCTTTGCCGCACCAAAAAGCATATTCAAAGAGGATAGTCGGCGCTTTATCGTCGCATGCTGTAGTTCTGATTCACACAAGACCTTAATGTAAATCTCAAGCGTTTCTTCAAATCGATGAGTGTCGTTATCCAGCCCAAACAGTCCGTTATCAATGCAAAAATTCCAGTAGTGGGTGGTGTCATAGATATACGCATCACGGGTATTGGGTACTAAATTCTGCCAGATGCGACGGGTGTATCGTTGAAGTGCAGTGTTTTGTTGCGGCGTAATATCCGCAGCTAATGCAAATCCTTCTGGCAACACTTCTAACTTTGTTAATTTAGTTGTCATCGATGAGACCTTTAATACCGTGTTTCTCAACGTCTTCCCATAGACTTAACACCTCGTCCAATGCTTCGTCATACTTTTGAACATCCGGCCTTGCTTTCATGACATTGCCAAGACGCTCTTTATTACCAACGGATAACTGAATGGTGGTAATGCGATTTTTATCACGGTATTTTTTCTTTTGTTTTTGCGTTGTTTTTGCCATCAGCGTTGCGTCGATTGTTTATAGCTAAAAGCATTTATTTAACATTAGATTTATTGGCGTTTTTAACGTAAGGATCAAGTTCATATCCCATGACAGTGCGCTCCTTTATGACCGGCATATCCCAGCCATTTATTATTTCAATCTCTTCGCAACTTGTTAAAATCACATGGTTAAATAATTCAAATAGGCTATTAATCTTTTTAATATCTAGCTCCCGTAACAAATAATCTAAATTATCAACTATTAAGACCGCATCATTTACATCAGGCTTACTTAGTTTTTGGACATCCTTAAAATGTTCCTTTCCGAAAACCTCTAACATTGACGGATACTCTTTTTTAAGCTTTTCAAGCGTCACTATAGCCAAATCAAATTCGCTGCCACGTCTTGAATAATCTGGATAAGTAGGATCGATAAACACTGAATTGACGTGTTGCCTCAACAACTGCTGTATAAGATCGCACAACAGCATACTTTTACCGGAGCATGGAACGCCGCTAATAGCGGTAATAGTGGGCTGACTTCTATAATTGAAGTTGCCCTGTAGTAAGCAATTCTCTTTTTTAGGGAAGGTTAGGTTAAACTCTTGAGCTTTCATTAATGCAGGTTCATTCATTCCACAATCCTGTTCTTTGATTTTTATTAGCGTATCTACGTCACTGACGCAGCATAACAACCATATTAAACATAAAAATACGTAAATATCCTATAGGATACCAAAAAGAGTATAGTGGCTTAAATATCGCACATCAAGGGTAAAATCGCTATTGGATAACATAGCCAAAATTATGTTATCCAATAAAACTGACGAAACCGGACAATATTTATAATTGCCTTCGTCCGCAAAAAAATGGTTACTGGTGATGAGTTGCGCGTGCCCACAATACGCCTTCTTCACATTCCAGGTCTGGCTTTGTCCACACACGCCATTTTAGGTAAAGCGACGTTGAAGCTCTGTCACAAATTGATTCCATAAGATAAGGGACGCCAATATAAAACGCGCCGCTTGCCTTATCTTTCTTGAACACGACATCTTTCATAGACTTGATGATCTCGTCATAAACCCCCTGCCTTAGCACATTATCGGGGTTGTCTGAAGCAACTACTCTGGCGATATCTTCAACGGACAATCCATTATGACTTGTTAACCTGTCGATGCTGCGTGAAGTGTAATAGGCAGCAAATGCCACGTCGTTTTCCAATTCATTTTCGGCCCAGTAATGTCCACCCAAAATTGAAAACAGCAACAGTATAAAAACATATTTTAATGTAACACCAATCATCTTCATAATTTTCCAACATTAGTTAACAGTTCACCAATATCCCATGTATTATTTATACGGTGGGCTCCATCATGCTCTTTATCCAGGGAACAGTTGCCCAGAACAACTTAACTATTTTGACTGCATTTTCTTCAGTAATGGAATGCCAATATTTATCGAATGCCAATGCGCGGCTCCTGACAGCCGCTCATATTCTCGCTCTGTGAGCTTTCTTTCGAGCTTTGTTTCCAGCTCTGTTCGTAATTCAAGAACCAATTCTTCGTAAGTCTCCTTGCCCGGCAATTTAAGCTCAGTCCAACTATGCAGTGTTGAGATTGATGACCACAGGCGATGAAATGTTCCTTTAATGCCACTTAAACCCCCAACCAGGTCGTACTCCATATCACTTATTGGTGCGTCAAAGGTTAGAACAGCCTCTATCTCAGGTGGCCTACATTGTTTTTCTTTCAGGAGTTCTTTCGCTTCATTCTCAAAAGCATGGAGTACATCATCCGGCATAGAAACCCGATTTTCTTCACCATGCATACACTCCCACTGCTCAATCATCAATGCCACTTGGTTGCGGTTATCTTCCGTGGGATTTTCTTCAAACTCAACCAGAGCCTGAACCAAGTTTTTACATACCTTTTCCAGTGGCGCAAATACCGCATTCGCCTGACTTTGTAACTTCAAGCCCAATGGTGAATCTGGGTTTCTTCCCAATTCCTCAATTAACCGCAAAATTCTGTCTTGATTACTCATAGCTATTACTTTTGTTGTTGACGCTCAGATGAAAACGCTCAGGTACATATGGGCCCAGGCTATCCTGATAGAACGACAGAAAATACTTTGCCGTAGTCATATCGATATTGAAATAGTCTATTACCCAACCAAGACGTTTACCTTGATTTAGATTGAACATTATCAGTGTGTTTCTCAGAATAGAAGCAGAAAGATTTTCAAGCTGTATTCCTTTAATAACCTGCTCTTTATACAGATTACGTTGAAACTGCTGGCTAATCGGATGCTTTCTACTATTGGTGAATAACTGTTCATGATCTGCTCCTTGCCTTGCTAAATGGATAGCATTCACAAACCAACCTGGTAATTCGATATATCGCATGTTTTCCAATTCTAAAATGCGCTCATTTAGATGGCTTATCGTTCTACTTCTTAACTCATCGTTTTTCAAACCATATGTCGAGTTCATGTAAATCAGTAAAAGTCTATTTAACTCCCTACAGGAATCTTCTCCAGATATCCTTTTAATCATGCCTTCGACTCGACATCTTAGCGTGTATAGCGTCTTATAATCAGTAATCTGAACGCTCCACCCTGCTTCACGTGGCACTTCTTGCGGCCAAATCATGAAGATAGACTTCGGTAACTTGTTTTTATTTTGTAGCCAACTCAGCAACGAACTATGGGTGCGCAAACATCGTACTATTGTCTGGATATCGGAATCATTCCTTTTCTGAGCATTCACAAACCCACGGATAATTCCACTCTGAAACGCCTCTTCCACTGGGGTGTCACCTCCCAATACAAAAATCCACTTTTCAGCATCATACGCATACCACCTTAGTGTACTTTCAGCAGCTTCTTTGTTACTTAAAAAGTCAGAGTATGCGCCTTGTAAGTCCAATTAATCACCCTATTAAATTGATAGTTCTATTGAAGTCAACGGTAGAATAAAGGCCTAGAATAATAGGCCAAATTCAAATTCACAATTAATATAAGTGATACTACTGTGATTATGGGAGTAAGAAAAAGTGTCTCCATTCATGTTTGTGCAGCGGATGTTTTGCTTTGCAATTAACCTTCACCCAGATCATGTTGTGACACAAGATATTCCACCACGTCACTGAGGGAGCGCAAACCTTTGCGTGCTTTGAGTTCGTTTAGTTTCGTCTTCGCGTCAACGGATATATCCATCGTCGTCATATTTCGCCGTTGTCGGTAAACTTTCTTTTTTTCTGGAGTTGGTTGCACCATACTATCTTGTTCCTTTGATTTTTTGCATATAGTGCCAGACGTCAAGTTCGCCCTGCCTGCTATTAATTAGTTTCACCAGGTGCTCCCGCTGAAACAGCGCATAATCTCTTAGTTTTGTTAACCTGTCACCGGTTATAAGCCCCCCTATTGTACGGTCACATTAATCAACAAGCTCATCCCTTTTGCTGTCTTTCGAATTTCTGTATTTTAATAGAGGGGATTCCTTATCTCTGTCAGATAGTTCAGCGTTAAATTCTTGTATTCTTCATCCAGTGCTTGCGCAATATCATTGTCCTCAGCTACCTTCCGACGATATTTAACTGATGCTAACACTATAAAGACCATTAAGGATGTTACGCCAATTAAAAGGCATTCCCAGCCCCACGCAATAGGAAAAAATAATAAGGTAGCTGCACTACCGCACCCATATACCGCTATTACCATCAAACATTTACCATGACAGTTTCCATCATCAGGCAGCATTGATACGTTGAAAAATATTGGTGTATTTTTACGATTGATTGCTGAAGGAATCGCTGGCGCCAATGGTAATATCGACCTGTTTTTCACCTCTGGTAGGGCTACATCATCCTGCACTTTATCTTAAAGTGTGCGATGCTCCACCTCAAATATTGCCGGCAGTGCATTTATCGCTTCAACACTGGCTCTGGATGTTGTCTCGACATTTCTTATCGCTCGAACACTCAGCCCGCTAATTCAGCCAATTGCTCCTGAGTCCAGTTTTGTGTTCCCGTAGCGCTTTAACCATATGACCATTTAAATGAGGTATGAACCCTTACCTGAATTAACACTTTGAGACAGGATAACCAGCAGACGCATACAGTGCAGGCATGATATCGGGCCAATTGCGGCACTCACCAGCTTTAATGTCTTCAATACCACCCCATGCAGCATGACATGCGTTTAGTTTCCGTTCCTTTATCAACTATCCAGTCAGACATAACCACCTTACTATGTTGCTTTACTGTCGCAGGAGACCGCCCAACCACCATCCGAAAGAAGTTTAGTTTCAATGGTTTCACCTTCAACAAGCGCCAGCAATTCTTCACCGGTCAAACCAAATTCAATGACATCGTTAATTGATTTGTTTGCCAGGCGAACTGAGTACCCTGTACCAGCTTTTGCTAACCCCCTGTGTCAGGATAGTTGTCGCCTCAGTTTTTCGTATTGTTAGACAGGGGGTGGATGACAGGTTTGAGTGA
>NZ_JBVTQY010000063.1:0-16895 GCF_055755215.1 Planctobacterium sp. R6 | reverse complement strand
GTTGTGGAACTTAATCCGGAGAGCAAAAAAGAAGCAGCTTAACGGCTTAGGCGACAACTACCTTGAAAAACGCCGGTCTGACCGGTATCTCAGACGATATTTACCTGATAAAAACGTTTGATTTCCTGCACGCTGATACAGTTATCAGGCTCAATAACGCCGCGGGTGGGCACGGACACTTGAGCATTACCGAATCGTTGCAGAATCTGACCGTTTCTTATTCCAGACTTGATGAAAATTACCAGAGGACATGGGTCATTCAACAAGGCGCAGATTTGATGTCTTTACAGACGGTGGCCACCACCTCTGAGTACATTCAGGATTTAGATGTACTCTCTGTGAATGGCACTTCCCGGATTATTGGCAACTTTCATGACTCCCTGTATGAGTTGCAGATAGAAAACAATACCCTGGTAACTTCAACATTGTTGTATAGCGGAGGTATCCAGTTGGGATTCAGTGCTCTGGTGCTACCGGACAATAATGTAGCGATTGTTTATGAAGCGGACTGGAATGAACAACGGGATATTTTTATGGACAGATTCAGTTTCCCGCAATAACGCTCTTTCAAAGTCTAACAAACACCGCCAGCCTAGTTGGCGGTGTTTATTTTTACATTCCCTTTCCTGTCCCTCCCCCAGGCTGGTATAAATAGTTTGTCGTTTTTTTAATTTGTCCGCTTACAAACTGATTACTACAATAAGAGAAATTTGTCATTTTTGGCCATCAATACCATGCATACCGACATAGACAACTACCTGAGCAGCCTTAAAAATAAAAACCGGGAAAATGATGCCCGACTGTTGTTGCCAATCATGGCAAAGGCGTCAGGTTATTCGGCCTGGTTGGCCGGTACCATGATTGGTTTTGGTCAGTACCATTACGAGTATGATTCCGGTCACAGCGGCGATTGGTTTGTGACCGGATTTGCCCCCAGAGCTCAAAATACTGTGGTGTATATCATGCCGGGTTTTGAGGCGTTTGATTCAGAGTTAGCACAATTAGGCAAATACAAACTGGGCAAGTCATGCCTTTACCTTGGTCCACTCAAAAATATTGATTTGGAGGTATTGGCTAACATGGTGAGCAAGTCGGTAGAGATAATGCAATCCAGATATGATTGCATCCCCTCTCCGACCTGACAGTATTAAACGGATTTGCGTAAGTTGTCCGATACCAGGAAGGCCAATTCCAATACCTGGTCGGCATTTAAACGCGGATCGCACTGAGTTTTATAGCATTCCGCCAAATCAGCATCGCTGATCTGATACGCACCACCGGTACATTCGGTGACGTGCTGTCCGGTCATTTCCAGATGGATACCCCCGGCGTGAGTTCCCTCGGCATCATGTGCGGCAAAGAATTGCTGAATCTCCCGTAAAATATCATCAAAGTTACGGGTCTTATAACCGCTGGAAGAATTCTTGGTGTTGCCGTGCATCGGGTCTGAACTCCACACCACATGACGACCTTCCGCCTTAACCCGGCGTAACAGTGCCGGTAGCTTCTGCTCCAGATTATCGGCGCCCATACGGGTGATCAGGGTTAAGCGACCCGGGGTGTTCTCCGGATTTAACGCATCAATGAGTTCAATCAGTTCATCACCCTGCATACCTGGCCCGACTTTTACACCGATAGGGTTGTGAATTCCACGGAAAAACTCAACATGCGCGTGATCCAGCTGTCTGGTGCGCTCACCAATCCACAACATGTGTGCCGAACAGTTGTACCACTTGTCAGTTAAGGTATCTACACGGGTCAAAGCCTGTTCATAGTTCAGTAGCAAAGCTTCGTGAGAGGTATATAAAGACGTTTCCCGTAATGATGCGGTGTTATCTGAATTCAGACCTATCACTTCCATAAATGACAGGGTGTCCTGAATCCGGTGTGACATATCGAGATAACGATCTTTCAACGGATTATTCTCAACAAACGCCATATTCCATTTGTTTACCTTGTGCAAATCTGCCAAACCGCCCTGAGCAAAAGCACGTAAAAGGTTAAGGGTTGAGGCAGAGCGATGATAAGCATCGATCATGCGACGCGGATCAGGAATTCGGGCTTCCGGTGTAAATGGAAAGCTGTTGATAATATCACCGCGATAACTGGGTAAAGAAACCCCGTCTCTGGTTTCCAGATCAGCTGAGCGTGGCTTTGCATATTGCCCCGCCATACGCGCTACTTTGGTGACATGACAGCGACCGGCAAACGTTAGCACAATGGCCATTTGCAGAATCACTTTGAAGGTATCGCGGATTTTAGGCGCATTAAACTCATCAAATGACTCTGCACAATCACCGCCTTGCAGCAAAAAGCCATTGCCCTGCGAAATGTTAGCCAGCTCACTAAACAAATGACGAGTTTCCTCTGCAAACACCAGCGGCGGAAATCGTTTTAACTCAGATTCAACCTGAGCGAGCTTCGCTGCATCTTCATAATGGGGTTGTTGCAAAATTGGAAATTCACGCCATGTATCTGGCTGCCACTGTTTCACTGGAATTACTACCTGTTCTACTATTAAAAAGGAAGCAAACTAAAACATGAATAAATGCCCGATTCAAGAGATAACCTCCTAAAATTCGAGACTTATTAGATTATTTTAGTTAAAGAATTAAAATCTCTATCTAACAACGCGATTCAGGCACTTTTTAACTGAGTTATCAAAGCGGTTGATGCATTCTCAACCAGATCTAAAACACGTTCAAAACCCGCATCACCCCCATAGTAAGGGTCCGGTACTTCTTGCTCTGGATCACCACTTAACGTTAAAAACAGTTCCACCTTATGCTGAAATTCTTGCGGACACTGGGCCAACAAATCTCTCAAATTACTCTTGTCCATCGCAAAAATGTGGTCAAAGTACTGAAAATCCGATTGTTTTACCTTTCTGGAAAACTGCCCGTGAAAGCTATATCCTCGTTTTTTGCCATGTTCCATACTGCGACTGTCCGGCGCTTCACCGGTATGAGTGGCAATAGTACCTGCAGAATCAATTTCCACCTTTAAGCCAGCCTCTTTCGCCATTTTCTTAAAAACCGCTTCAGCCGTGGGTGAACGACAAATGTTACCCAGGCAAACAAAAAGTACTTTTTTCATTTTCACTCCGGATACTGTTATTGCCCTTCAGGCTTGTCTGCCCTGGCCTGTGCTTTTTCGTTGCTATACTGAAAGTTCTGATAACGGGTACCCAACTTATCAATGTTGGCCTGAAGACATTGCTGACGCGTGATGCCCAGCCCCTGACGCAAGCCTTCCATGTAAAACTCCAGATCGCCCAGTTCTTCGATCACATTTTCCAAATCCAGTTCTTTGCGATAGATCACCTGTTTTTTAATAGCATCCAGTAACTCCCCTGCCTCGCCACTGATACCAATCGCCATGTGCATAAGATGTGCATCCTCCCCGGAGATCTCAGTCGCAATTTGCTCACCGGGCTTAGCCAATACTTTAACCATATCGGAATGTGAAATCGTCATTAACCTGTCCTTTTCTTATGTCACTTACTTATCTGGACAGCCATCATAACTGCACTTGGTTACAGTTTCCAAATCCCCGAGATTATGCAAAACAGGAAACCCAATAAGCAAACTCAGGAAGAGTTCAAATGGGAAAAGCCAGGAAGGCACAAATCGGCCTTGAAGATACGTCCTATTACCATTGTGTTTCCCGCTGTGTGCGCAAGTCAGGCTATGCGGTGACGCCACATTGACCCAAGCCAGTTGCGAACACCGTCTAGCTTGGTTAAACCAACCCAGAGTAAAAAAGAACAGCTATTTGCATTCGGTAGTTGCAAAGCCTGTTTACGGCCCTACCGTTCAAAACATCGGTTGGCTGGAAAAGACTTTTTTTGGGGCTCTGATTACCACCACCAGACCGTCAATAATTGTGGTTGACTGACTACTATTACCCGTTTTGCAGACGTTCGATTGGTGAGTGTTAAAGGGCCGATTTGTGCCATTAGCTGTCGTTGAGTTTGCATGACTTTAACGGCTACTGTGTACGTAAAGCGGACATCCATTTTCTTTCCTCTGTTAACATATGATCTGTTTTTTCAAAAGAAAGCAGTGTTACTATAAAGCGTCATATAATAAGTTGGTGTACTCCGATCTCCCCGAAAAGAAAGATAAAATTTAAAGGAAAATAAATGATTAAATGCTTTTTATCTCATAGTTCTAGCGATAAAGACCGCTATGTAAGAATTGTGAAAGAATTACTGAGAAAAGGTGCGACAATCTATGACGAGGACACTTTCGAAGCCGGCATGTCGCCTAGCGAAGAAATAATAAATGGACTAGATGAAACCTCTATTTTTGTAATTTTTATATCTGAGTCGGCTTTAGAGTCAAAGTGGGTGAAAGATGAGCTTTCTATGGCAAAGGAAAAGGTTGATTCAGGGAAGATTGATAGAATATACCCAATAATAATAGATGAAGGCATAACATTCGCAGATAAAAGAATACCTCAATGGATGAAAGAAGGATTTAACATACAGCATATACGTCAACCAAAAGTTGCTGCGCGAAAGGTAAATTCGAGAATACGCGAGCTAACTTGGAAGAATCATCCCACCTTAAGAGATAGGGAAAAAATATTTGTTGGGAGAAATGAAAAAATTCAACATGTTGAAGAAAGGTTTGATGATTACGATATTGAACCTCCTCTAGTATTTATTGCATCAGGACTTAACTCCATAGGACGAAAGTCTTTCATTAAACATTCTCTTAAAAAAGCAAACGTTATTAGAGATTCATACGAATTCCCTCAAGTATCAATGGATGAAAGCGATAGCATTGAGGATTTTATTCTAAAGATTAATGACCTTGGTTTTACAGATCAAATAAAAACAGAAGATTTACTGGAAACCAGATTGGAAGAAAAAATCCATATCGCATCAACACTTGTTAATTGTATTGTGGCTGAAAGAGAGCGTGTATTAATAGAGGATAGAGGTTCAATTATTCAGTTCGATGGAGAGATAGTTGATTGGTTTGTGAATATTATTAATAAAATAACAGACAGAGAGCACTTAACATTTTGCATATCAAGTAAATTTAGAGCAAATAGATCTCTAAGGTATAGAATACCGGCTTTTTATATGGAGGAAGTTCCTGAGCTAGAAAGGTTCGAACGCAATGGATTGTTATCGCGATACTCAAAGTATAGAGGTTTAGATTTATCTCGTGACGACCTCAGTTTTTTTTCAGATATTCTTACCGGCTATCCTGAGCAGGTGATTTTTGCTGTAGATATGATTGCTGAAACCAGTGTGTTCGAAGCTAAAAGGAGCTCACACCTTATTCAGGAATACGCCACTGATAAGGCTAAATTAGTAGTCGAATCGTTAAAAGATGACCAGAAATCACTTAACTTTCTTTATTTTTTGTCCAAGTTTGAGTTCATAAGTTTTGATTTTTTATTCGAAGTAGTAAGTGAGGAAATTTACTTCCCTATATTAAGTGATTTTTTATTGAGTTCAGTCTGTGAACGATTAGGAGCATCCAGTGACTATGTTAGGGTCAACGAGGTTATTAAGGATTATGTTGATCGAAGTCGTTTTGGAATTCCTACAGAGTTCACAGATAAGCTAAAAGAACATGTAAAAGATTTTATCAATAGTGAGTCGGATGATAATAGAGATATTTCTGATTACATTTTCTCTATACAAGAAGCGTTAGTTTCTGGTGTAAATATTCCAGATAGATTATTGGTTCCCTCTTATTTCATCAAGACAATTAGAGCTATATATAAAAAAGGTGGGGCGGCTAGTTATAAGGAAGTAATAAGGCTTTCAGATAGAGTCTTGCTTAAATCAGCGTATCTACACGAAAATGTTCTCGCGCACATTTACTTTTTGAAGTGCCAAGCTCTTGCTCGCCTCAGAGATCCTGACTTTTTTGGTGTGGTGAAGCTAGTTTCAGAGCCTGAAAGTTTATTCTTACACGGATTTTACTATCGAATTCAGGGCAATCAGGAAAAAGCAATTAATAATTACAACCGAGTTTTGCAAAAGCGACCTAACGATTTTAGAGCTAAAAGTGAATTGGTTCTGATCTATATGCAAAGCGATGACCATGAACTAGCTTATGAGTTAGCAAAGCAGATATACAACCGGGCTCCAAACAATCCTATAAATGCAAATAATTATCTTTCGTGTATATTTCAGAAAGATAAAAATCAAGCAGACAGATCTTTAATAGAAGAAATCGTAGGAAGACTAGAGTCGGATCCTTCAGATAGGGCACAAGAAATGTATAGCAGTGCTCGAGCTAAGATACTTGCACATTTCGATCATGATATTGAAGGTGCGTACGAGCTCCTTGAAGAAACAATTGCTAGGTTTCCAGACGTTACTTACCCTATCTTGACCTTGGCAGATTTGGCCATTCAGTTTAAAAGTACCGATAGACTCAAGCGGGCGATTGATCTTCTTGATACTCAAGAATCAAAAAACTCTCAAACATATAGAAGTTATATTAGATATAAAGCAACCTACATCGCGATGTCAGGCGATTCCGAAAGTGCTATATCACTGGCAAGAACAGAATTGCGGGGTGTTCGTAAAGAAGCACTAGAAAGATTTATTAACAGGCTATCAACCTTGTAAAAAGAGCTCGAATAAATAAAAAAACACTCGGACGCAGCGAGGATGCAACAGTTTTTGGGGCATCGAACGTCTGCTGATTGTCTGAAGCGGCCTGATGAATATTGTCCAGTGAACGGCTGCTATGGCTTGTTAGCAGTCAGTGGAGAAGTACAAGGTGAGTTACAGCTATCTTAAACATTCGGTCATTAGCCGAATCACAGCACTAGTTGTTACTCTTATTCAAACGCCCTACTGTTTCAAAGTTCAAAGTCCATATATTTCCTGCCCCTTTGCGAGATAAGGCGAAAGTGAAGTAGAAACCTGAAAGAGGGGCATCAGGGATAGTGTCTCAGGCAATGCTGGCGCAGGGACGTGCCATCATTGTCGGTCTTTCTGATTCTTCACTTGCGACTTCGGTCTTTCTGATTCTTCACTTGCGACTTATGTTTTCTCGCGCCGGGGCAAGAGGGGGTTTTAGGGGCTCTCCCCTAAGAAAAAATCACATCAGAGCACTTTTGTGTAAGTCCAGCGAATTATGAAAAGTCGCCAGATTCATGGGGATCGCCATCAGAACGACAGGGTCAGATTCGCTTAAATAAATTATTTAAATTTAAGAAATTGAGTATCTGTTTTCTTAAACAAGCAACTATAGCAATCGCTGATCTGCTAACGGCCACGCCTCGCTCGTTACGGACTTACCAACTTTTGCACTAAACAGCGACGTAAGCACTTAATAATTAAATCCAACCTGAGAATGCAAATAGCCAAAACAACAAATACTTGTAGTTTTGTGAGGTCAACGACCTCATTAACCTCACAAGCAGTGTTTGGGAATCCGCCCTTAATCTTCAAGAATTTATTACCTTGTCCAGGTACCGTCCAGGTTTAGCTCAGGACCATCGGGTATTACCTGAGTGGGATTAATCATGGTGTGGCTGAAATAATAATGGCGTTTGATGTGCGCCATGTTAACCGTGTCTTTAATGCCCGGATACTGATACAACTCTCTGAGGTAATTCGACATATGGGGGTAATCTTCAATACGTCTCAAATTACATTTAAAATGCCCTACGTAAACTGCGTCAAACCGCACCAAAGTGGTAAACAAGCGCCAGTCAGCTTCGGTAATGGAATCGCCGGTCAGATAGCGGCGTTCCGCCAGTATCGCTTCCACTTTATGCAACGCTGAAAACAGCGCTTGCACCGCTTCACTGTATGCGTCCTGGGTTGTTGCAAAGCCGGCTTTGTACACGCCATTGTTTATATTGTGATAAACAAACTCGTTGATATCATCAATACCAGCCTGAAGGGCTTGCGGGTAGTAGTCATCCTGATTGCCGGTTAAATCGTTAAATGCCGAATTTAAAATGCGTACAATTTGCGCAGATTCATTGTTGACGATTTGCTGTGTTTGCTTATCCCATAAAACTGGTACTGTAACCCGGGTTGTAATGTCAGGTTTTGCACGGGTATAAATTTGATGCATGTATTGTGAGCCATATAAATGATCTTCAGTGGCGGCAACGAAACCATTGTTTACCGTTGCAAATTGCCATCCCTGGTCCAGCATGTCCGGATGTACCACTGATACTGAAATATGCTCTTCTAACTGCTTGAGCTTACGCAAAATTAAGGTGCGGTGTGCCCAGGGACAAGCCAGGCTCACGTAGAGGTGATAACGGCCGCTTTCCGGCTTAAATTCGCTGTCGACGCCAATTTTGTGGGTGAACAGCGAATCCTGACGTTGAAACTTGCCTCCACTTTTTTTGGTGTCATACCATTGATCTTGCCACTTACCTTCTACTAATAAACCCATTGTCTTTCCTGTCCTGATTGTGTGACTTCATTCAAACACTTCATAAATGTTTTAAAAAGTGCAAGTTTTTCGCTATTTCGTTCTATTTTTTAGAAAATTGTCGCTGCTTGAATTAAGTAATTACTGCTACACTTAAAGAAAACAAAAACACCAATGCTGATTCATGAGCGATAAATGTAAATATCAATCACAATGTGGAGAGTCCTGCACCGAAAATGATTTAGGTTCTGGCTTTTGTTTTTGGCATGACCCTCACGTTGACAAAAGCGGCATGAATCTGGCGGAGCGACTGGAAGCACATATTCGACGTGGCGGTACCTCCAAGGGCCTGAAACTAAAACGTGTCAATCTTGCCGGCATCAACCTGGTTAACCGCAGTTCCAAACACGGATTCGACCTGTCCGAATGCGATCTTTATCGGGCTAACCTAAAAGGCGCACACTTGTTTAATTTAGCGCTGCGCAATGGCTCCCTGATGAAAGCCAATCTAAGCGAAGCCAACCTGCACTGCGCTGATTTAGAAGGCAGTAATTTGTTAGGCACCAAGCTGGAAGGTGCGCGCATAGACAATATTAATATTGGCGACAGATTGTTACAGGAGCGCATTGCGCTAAAAAAGCGCAAAGAACACGATAAAGAAGCCGCAGAAGACAATTTTGAGCAATCAGAAGAAATCTATCGCAATCTGCGAAAACGGGCAGAAGATCAGGGTTTGTTCCAGCTTGCTGGTCAGTTTGGTTACAAAGAATTAATTATGCGCCGCTTCCAGCTCACGCCATGGTCGTTTAAATGGATATTCTCCATGCTGGTAGATAAGCTATGCGGTTATGGCGAAAAACCAGAAAATACCGTGGTGTTTTCTATGTTTTTAATTTTTATGAGCGCCATTATGTATTTTATCTTTGGCGTTAACCACGGCGAAGAACGACTGCAACTGGACTTTTCCGCATCACTGAGCAGCAATATCACCACATTTTTTATGGCGCTGTATTACAGTGTAGTGACCTTTACCACACTGGGTTATGGTGACATAACCCCATTCGGCATAACGCGCTTTTTCGCTGCCCTGGAAGCCTTCATCGGCAGTTTTACCATTGCCTTGTTTGTAGTGGTTTTTGTTAAACGCATGACACGCTAAGCATTTATTGTGCGCTACAATTTATCGGCTAACTTACTGTAAATGGCATCCGCAATGGGTAACGCCGAGGTTGCCGCAGGTGAAGGGGCATTGCCTACGTGCAGGCTTCGGGCCGTTTCAGCAAAGCGAAAGTCATGAATCAGTTCACCGTTGTCAGAGACGGCCTGTGCCCGAATCCCGGCGGGATAAGGCAATAAATCCTGCAACTGAATTTGCGGACAATACTTTTGCACCAGTTTCAGGTAGCCACGCTTATTCAGCGAGTTCCTGAACTCTTCCATACCAGAGCGCCAGTTGTTCTTAACCACCTTTCTGAACCCGGAATAACACAACATATCAACGAACTGATGAAACTGTAATTCAGTCTTGCCGTAGGCTTCTTTCCCCAACGCCAATACGGCGTTCGGCCCAACCGTAACATATCCTCCGATCATCAGCGTCAGATGTACACCTAAAAACGGCAGTTGCGGATCGGGAACCGGATAAATGAGGTGATCAACAATCCGGTTATATCTTTCCGGTAATCGAAAATACTCGCCTTTAAACGGGATTATGCGCCAGTCGATATCGGGTTTTAACTGTCTAATCAGTTCGTCAGAATAAACACCGGCGCAATTTAATAGCTGCGCTGCGGAAAATTGCGCTGACTTACAAACCACCCTCACCTTGTGCTCATTTTCTTCAAGTTGGTCAACCTGAGTGTTAAATCGCACTTTGCCGCCAAGCTGTTCAAATTGTGCTAAAAAGTGGGCGGTGAGCCGCTTATAATCGGTTATCCCGGTTTGTTGAATGAACATGGCAGCACACCCGGAAATCGCCGGGGCTTTGGCGCGTAATTGCGCAGCGCTTAATAATTCAGGTTGCAACTGATTTTGCTGACAACGCAAATACAGTTGCTGCAGACGGGCTTCCTCTCGCTCGTCTGTTGCGACAATTAACTTGCCACATTGCTGATAGGGTAAATCATATTGTTGACACCAGGCGATAGTCCGCTGCAATCCTTCACGACAATATTTGGCTTTCAGGCTATCGGGCGCGTAATACACCCCGGCATGAATTACCCCCGAGTTGCGGCCCGTTTGATGTTGCGCGGCAGCGGCCTCTTTTTCCAATAACAGCACCGATAACCCCGGTTTTTCGCGTTTTATTTTTAAGGCACTGGCGGCACCTACAATTCCTCCACCAATTACTATAATGTCGTAATCGCTCAAGCTCTTTCCTTTATCTCTGCCATCAGGCGCTGTTATATCCACGATTATGCTAATTGCCAACAGTGATTTTTGCAAAACTGTAATAACTGGTTAGAATACCGCCTCTTTGTTTTCCGGTGCAGTAATCATGGATCTTTTTAGTCAGCGATTTGGCGGTATCGAACGCCTGTATGGCCAGCAACAACTGGCTTTTTTACGCCAGGCACATGTGTGTGTTGTAGGTATTGGCGGCGTGGGCAGCTGGACAGCAGAGGCGCTGGCCAGAAGCGGTATTGGCAAATTAACCCTGATTGACCTGGATGACATTTGCGTCACCAATACCAACCGACAAATTCACGCGTTGAGCACTACCGTCGGACAAAACAAAGTTGATGTGATGGCCCAGCGCATCAAACTGATCAATCCAGACTGTGAAGTACAGGCTGTGATGGATTTTGTCACTGATAAAAATGTAACTGAACACCTTAAAGATTTTGCCTACGTGGTGGATGCAACTGACAGTGTAAAAGCCAAAGCGGCGATGATTAATCATTGTAAACGTCAGAAGATGCCAATTATTACCGTTGGAGGCGCCGGTGGTCAGGTGGACCCAACGCAGATCACCGTTGGTGACCTGGCTAAAACCAAACAAGATCCCCTTGCCGCAAAACTGCGCGCCTTCCTGCGCCGCTACTACGGGTTTAGCCAAAATCCCAAACGACGTTTTTCAGTAGAATGTGTTTATTCCACTGAACAACTGCGCTATCCGGATGCGCAGGGCAATGTCAGCTATGCCAAACAGATGACTGGTGGGGTAAAGCTGGATTGTAGTGGTGGCTTTGGTGCTGCCGTTACCGTTACGGCCACTTTTGGTTTGATCACGGCTTCCCGGGTACTGAATAAACTCATTGAAAAGCATTTCCCACTGGTTAAATAACCATGGCAGAACAACAGTCTCTGATCCTTGGTTCGAGCAGCTCGCACAAAAACACAATCTTTTGATTGCTGAGCTGCCGATAATCAAAATAGGGACATATCACCACCGGCAACGTTGAATGCACAGCGAACTCGTGGTTCAGCCAGGTAAATCCGGCATTTAATCCGCAATCACGGGCCCAGGTTTTGCCCATAACAATATGAATATGGGCAGGGTTGATGGTTCGCAGGTCTGGTGCAGAGAACAGTAAAACAGTGTCAGAGTGCGCTTGCAATAACTGTTTATCACGCCATGTTTGCCAGCTGTCAAAGTCATCCGTGAGAATGTGTTGCTGCATCCTGAGGGCATACACCAGCTTGGCATAGACGTTGAACACTTTTCGCCAGCCATTACCGCATTGATCACCAATGGCTTTTATCTCTCCCGGGTGCAATGCCCTGACAGTATCCAACATAGTGACATCCTGATAGTCGGGAATATTGCCGATATAAACCCTGAAAATGGCGTTAACATCGCCCAGTCCATAATTTTTTACATTTATCTTGTTCATTGCGCTTGTTTAAACAAAAAAAGTTAGCATAATCAAAAACTGGTCGGACAAGTTGAAATAATAATGCATGAAAATCTCCCCTGGTAAACTCAAATTTTTGCTGAACTATTTGTTTGGTCCTTATATTGGTGCTGGTGTCAAAGTAGAAGAATACAGCCAGGACTGGCGTTATTGTCGTGTTGTTATGCCACTGCGCTGGTATAACCGCAATGCGGTTAACACACATTTTGGTGGCAGTTTGTTCTCCATGACAGATCCCCATTACATGCTCATGCTAATGAATATTCTGGGAAAAGAGTACACCGTTTGGGATAAAAGTACTGAAATAGATTTTGTCAAACCCGGTACCGGGAAAGTTATTGCCGAGTTTCACATTACTGATAAGATGCTTGAAGACATCCACCAAAACACGGCTGCAGGTGAGAAATATCTGCCCTGTTATGAAGTAAACGTGGTTGATGAACAACAAAACACGATCTGTACAATTAAAAAGACGCTGTACATAAAAAAACGTCTCAACGACAGAGCCCGCTTTTAATTTTTGGTGAGGAACAATATGCACAATAACGAGCAAATCATTCACAGTTTCTATCAATCTTTTCAAAAGCTGGATGCCGAGGGCATGGCCGCTTGTTACCATCCGGACATTGAGTTTAGTGATCCGGCCTTCCCTGACTTAAAAGGCGAAATGGCCGCAAATATGTGGCGCATGCTGTGCTCACAGGCCCAGAATTTTGAATTAACGTATTCAGATGTGACCGCCGATGGCATGTCGGGCTCCGCCAACTGGCAAGCCAGTTATGATTTCTCCCGAACCGGCAGACGTGTGCACAATAAAATTCAGGCCAGCTTTTTGTTCGAAGATGGCAAAATAATCCAGCATGTAGACAGTTTTAATTTCTGGCGCTGGAGCAAAATGGCCTTAGGGCCGGTGGGTTTGGTGCTGGGCTGGACACCAATGTTGCGCCAAAAAGTCTCAACTATGGCTAACGCCAGCCTGCACAAGTATTGCGAACAACAGAAATCCTGAAACAGGTTCACAGAGGATTTTTTAAGGTTTCCACCAGTTTTTCCATCACGTCTTTGCGGGCGGATGTTTTGCGCCAAACCAGACCAATTGCACGTTTAGGTACCGGGGGCGAAAATGGCACGTATTTAATGCCCGACTCGTTCTCCTGTACAGCAATTTTCGGCATAAAGGTGATACCGGTACCGGCTTTCACCATTTGCCGTAGTGTTTCTAATCCTGTCGCTCGAAAGTCCTGCTCTTCGGCAAGCCCCTGGCGTTCACAAATCTCCAGTGACTGGTCGCGTAAACAATGCCCTTCTTCCAGCAGCAACAACTTGTGCTTTTTCAGACATTTTTGGTCAACGGTTTCCCGGGTGGCTAATTTGTGATCCGGCGCCACTGCCAGGCAAAATTCATCTTCAAACAATAATTCAGACGTCAGAAAATCATCGTGAACCGGCAGTGCCAACAAGGCCGCATCAATCTCACCGTGGCGTAACTTTTCCATTAAATACAGGGTTTTATCTTCTATCAAAATAAGCCGCAATTTCGGCATCGCGGCTTTTACTTTTGTCACGATTTCCGGAAAAACATAAGTGGCTAAGGTGGGAAAAGCCCCAAGGCGGAATTTGCCGGCCAGCGGATCTCTGGAACTTTCAGCAATTTCCTGAATAGATTCAATCTCACTCATTACGCGTCTGGCATAGGCAGCAATCTGCGCACCAGTTTCAGTCAGCATCACTCTGCGATTGGTACGTTCAAACAGTACCACCCCCAATTGCTCTTCCAGTTTTTTAATCTGTCCACTTAATGTTGGCTGACTGACGTAGCATTGTTCTGCAGCCTGACCAAAATGTTCCAGGTCAGCAACGGCTAAAAAATACTGCAGATCCTTAATATTCATAAGACTCCTATAATTAAAAGGTATTACCTATCATTTCCATAGAAACAAACGATTCTACGGAAGAATAATTAATTGATAGGCTTAAAACAATAGGAAATGCCTAATATTAATTTTGTTTTGTGGATCCTATCCCGAACAAAATCGGTATCAAAAACGACAATGTAATTTTTAGCTTTCTTATTCGAAAACAATTGTAATGACCCGACGAAATCTTGGTCGTCAAACCCACATGAGGAATAGTATATGAATACGTCCAGGTTGTTTAAAAATACCGCGTTGGCAACTGTCATCGCACTTTCTTTTTCGCAGCCGGCGCTAGCTGCCGAGTCCAGTAAACCCGGTGGAGCGGTTGGCATGGGCAAGGTTGCGCCAAATCAGGCGAAATCAAATCTGTTTTGGTGGCCTGACCAACTGGATTTGTCTGCCCTTAGAGACCACGACGCGCGCTCTAATCCATTGGGCGATAACTTCAACTACAAGGCGGCGTTCAGCAAGCTGGATATGGCGGCATTAAAAGCGGATATCGACGCGGTATTGACCGACTCACAAGACTGGTGGCCGGCAGACTGGGGCAACTATGGACCTTTCTTTATCCGCATGACATGGCACGCAGCAGGGACTTATCGTACTCACGATGGTCGCGGTGGTGCTGGCGGCGGTCAGCAGCGGTTTGACCCATTAAACAGTTGGCCAGACAACGGCAACCTGGATAAGGCCAGACGCTTATTGTGGCCAGTAAAACAGAAATACGGCGAGCACATTTCCTGGGGTGATTTAATCGTTCTGGCGGGCAATGTTGCTCTGGAGAACATGGGATTTAAAACCTACGGATTTGCCGCAGGTCGCGACGACGACTGGGAGCCAGACATGGTTTACTGGGGTCCGGAAGTTGAGATGCTGGCCAGTGACCGAAGAGACACCGATGGCATGTTGAAAAAGCCTCTGGCCGCCGTTCATATGGGCCTTATTTACGTTAACCCGGAAGGTCCCGGTGGCAAACCCGATCCACTAGGTTCTGCGCAACATATCAGAGAATCATTTGGCCGCATGGCTATGAATGACGAAGAAACCCTGGCATTGATCGCCGGTGGTCACACCTTCGGTAAAATGCACGGTGCGCACAAGGCATCTGAGTGCGTAGGTGCTGAACCTGGCGCTGCCCCTGTTGAAGAACAAGGTTTCGGCTGGAAAAACAAATGTGGTAAAGGACATTCTGAAGATACAGTAACCAGTGGACTGGAAGGTGCATGGACACAAGCCCCTACTCGTTGGACTTCATTGTATCTGGAAAACCTGTTGAAGTTTGAGTGGAAACAAACCCGCAGTCCTGCCGGTGCCATTCAGTGGGTACCCACCGACGAATCCTTACACAAATCAGTTCCTGATGCTCACATTAAGGGTAAGTTTAACCCACCGGTGATGACCACTGCAGACCTGGCCCTGAAATTCGATCCGGAGTATCGCAAAATTGCAGAACGTTTTCGTGCCAACCCGGAAGAATACCGACTGGCGTTTGCCAAAGCCTGGTACAAACTAACCCACCGTGACATGGGACCAAAAGCCAACTTCCTGGGTACGGAGATTCCGCAAGGAGAACATCTCTGGATGGACCCCATCAGCGCACCGGATTACAAACTGGTTTCTGAGCGCGATGTGAAGAAACTGAAAAAAGAGATTCTCAACGCCGGATTGTCGGTTTCAGAGTTAGTGAGAGTTGCCTGGGCATCGGCATCAACTTACCGGGATTCCGACATGCGTGGTGGTGCCAATGGTGCCAGAATCGCGCTGGCCCCTCAAAAAGACTGGGCCGCTAACTACCCGGCCGAAGTACAGAAAGTGCTGAGTAAATTACAGGAGATTCAACAAGAATTTAATGGCAGACGCACCAAGGTGTCACTGGCGGATCTGATTGTATTAGGCGGTGCCGCGGCAATCGAAAAAGCGGCAAATGACGCCGGATTTAAGGTGACTGTACCTTTTGTGCCCGGTCGTGGAGATGCCACTCAGGCGCAAACGGATGAGAATTCATTCTCGTTCCTTGAGCCTCATGCCGATGGATTCCGCAATTATTACGAGCCGGGTTACTACAAATCCCCCACTGAAGCACTCGTGGATAAAGCCGATCAGTTAGCCCTGACCGTGCCAGAGATGACAGTGCTGGTAGGTGGATTAAGAGCACTGGATGCCAATTCAGATGGCAGCCGACACGGCGTACTAACCGCTAATCCTGGCACTCTGAGCAATGACTTTTTTGTTAACTTGCTGGATATGTCCACGCAATGGCGAAAAGCAGACGAAGGTCATGTTTACGAAGGTGTGGATCGAAAATCAGGTGAAGTTAAATATACCGCTACTCCGGTTGACCTGATATTTGGTTCCAGTTCAGAACTGCGTGCTGTTGCAGAAGTGTACGCGTTTGACAACAGTAAAGAGCGCTTTGTGAATGACTTTGTAAAAGCCTGGGTCAAGGTCATGCAGGCAGACCGGTTTGATCTGAAGTAACACCAAAAAGTAGAGTAAATACGACGGCAGATCACAGCAATGTGATCTGCTTTTTTATACAAACGCTATTTTAGTTTATCCCCCAACGGGCTTGGATTTGTTGCATTTGCCCAGATTCTCTTAATTGCAGAAGTGCTTCGCGATAACGCCCCACCAGTACCGGATTGCTATCCTTACTGAACGCCAACGATAACGGCGTTTTTCAAGGTAGTTGTCGCCTAAGCCGTTAAGCTGCTTCTTTTTTGCTCTCCGGATTAAGTTCCACA
>NZ_JBVTQY010000062.1:0-16990 GCF_055755215.1 Planctobacterium sp. R6 | reverse complement strand
CTCCGAATACATTAGCGCACAACCAACCCCGTTATTGAAATTTATTGTTGCAATAACGAGGCGGACCATACATTTTTTGTTGCTCATTTTGTTCGCCAACGCTTTTGCGGATCTTTGGTTTCCCGGATGACTGCTATTTTTTGATTTTTGCCACCGATGATTTGGATTTGACGCCAGGTTTCAGCAGCCAGTAAACGGCGGTCATTGTGATGCCAGGCCCGCTGATATAATTGTTTTATGTGGCTGATGGTGTCGGGATTGCGGTTGATTAATTCCCGGGCAAGAGTGTTTGCCTGACTCAACGGGTCGTCACTGACATGAGTCACCAAGCCGTGTATCAGGGCATATTCACTGTCCACTTCTTTCGCGGTCATGGCCAGTTCCATGGCGTGATCAACTGCCATTATTTCGCGTAAAGCCAGGGTGCCGCCCATATCCGGAATAAGGCCCCATTTATTTTCCATGATGGCCAGGCTGGTTTCGGGGTGAGCAATTCTGAAATCACCGCCAAGAGCGATTTGCAGACCACCTCCCCAACAGCGGCCGTGTAACACCATAATTACCGGTACCGCTAAACGCCGCCAGTTGACACTGACTCGCTGAGCTAAGTTGGCTTGTCCGGGAAGCCATTTCCACAGCAACTTCATGGCGTTTTTCGGGTTTGCCAGCACACTCTTCACGTCGATCCCACTGCAAAAATCAGCACCTGCACCTTGCACAATGATCACCCTGACGCCTTTGTTTTTGCGCAGTAATTTTGCGACTTTATCCAGCTCCTGAAACATGGCCATATCAATGGCATTTAGCTTGTCTGGCCGGTTTAGGGTGACTGTGGCTATCCCATCGTCAATTTGACAGGTTAGGCGGGTGTAATTTTCCATGGTGGTTTTCCTTAAAATATGTAGCCCAGATTCATGGACCAACTGTGGCTGTTGTCATCACTGCCAAAATGACGGCTGGCATCTACATCCAAAATCCAGTTTTCAGCAACACTCACAGCCATATAAACATTGATCAAACCGTAACTTTCTGACCCTGATGCTACCAGATTATTGTGATTGTGGTTGGGGTCTGATCGATTTCGCCGGTTGGGTGCTCTTTGTTCGGTATTCTGGCTTTGCGTTTCTGAGTTGAATACCTGATTCCAGCTCACATAGCTGCCATAACTGAGTTCGTAAACGTCATTTAGCCTGTTAAATCCGGTCAGGTTAAGTGCAATAGAGCCGATTGTGGCATTGCCAGGCGTGATCGTGTGTTTCATTGCACGGTCCGGATCGTCAGGGCGGTCAGTTTGCTGTTGTTGCCAGTCACTGTAATGCAAACCGGCTGAACTGGTTAACTGCCAATTATCATTATTTACCCAGTAATAACTCACTCCTGCAGAGTGGGTTTTTGAGTGGATTTTTAGCGTAGAATCTGGACCTGGGCCATTATCCAGGGTGGATTGTTTATCGTTGTATACACTGTATTGGTAATAGGCGCTCCATTGTTCCTGATAATAACTGACACCGGCTCCCCAGGCGTCTGCTTTGTAGCTGAGCCTGATAGGGGCATCAGGCTGTCGCGCGTCTTGCAACTGACCGATGTCCAGGCTGAGCGACCAGTCTTCGCTTAGGTCGTAATTGAGCAACAGGGAACCACCATCAGGTGACAGGAGATAACTGTTTTCGCCAACATATGCCCACTGTTCTTCTGAGTTGTAGCTCAGATAAAGGCTGCTGGCCTGAGACAAACAAGGCACAACGGAGAGTGCCCACAATAAGAGCGTAATTTGCTTGATGGTCATTATTGATGTTTTGTTTGTGTGACAAAGCGCGCTTGTTACTTACAGGTAAAAGAACCAAAACAGCGCACTGTGTCAGAAGCTTAACGGGTAATGAAACATAGTACTGGCGTGTTCTGATTGCAACCGGGTTTGTTCAGGAAAGAGAAGGGGATGGGCGGAAATGCTTACAAGCATTAAAATAAACAGGAGAGTGCAGAGGCACTCTCCACATTACTATAAAATAGCCTGGTTTAAACCACGGCATCTTCTTCCAGCTCTGCAATACAGGAGCGTATTGCCTGACGGGTGGCTTTGCGACTTTGTTGATGGGCTTCAAATTCATCTAAATTGATATCACCACTGCTGTCACCGTCCATATCGGTAAAGGACTCCGACGATTTTGACAGGGCATTATTCTGCGCTTCTTCCAGGGATATAAATCCATCTTCTGAAGTATCTGCCGCGTTAAAGCGATCTTGTGGTGAGTCAAAGCGACTTTCATCTGGTACGGTTATGGTGTCATCATCTTCGGCAAGTGTTGTCACACAGGCTACAATCTCAGCGGCGATATCCGAGTGATCCGGCGCTTCACCACGACGATTACTGGTGGCTTCTTCTAAGGACAGAAAACCATCTTCGTCACTATCTTTGCGATTAAATCGGTTTGCGACTCTTTCCTCCAGACTGGCAGTGAATTCATCCAGAGTCAGCAGCCCATCGCCGCTGCTATCCAGATGTTCAAAAACCTGCTCTGCAGAGCGTCCGCGATCCCTGTCTCCGCCGTGAGGGCCGCGCTTTGCCTGAACAGCGGAGCTAAAGATGATAGATAACATGAGGCTTGTGGTGAAAATCGCCAATGGGCGTTTAATAACGAGTTTGGTCATTTCAGACTCCTTGAGTTTAATTAACTGCTAAATGCATGCCTGACATTCAGGCAAATTTGCGTGTGTCATTACCTACAACGCAACCAGGGCTTTGACGTTGACACTGTCGAACAAAAAAATTTAAAACTTTTTCGCTGGCAATACTGAATAACCTGGCGAATAGGCGCATAATATGGTGAAAATCAGCCACTTAGCTTTCGTTCTCGCGTGTCAAAAAAGTTACTAAAATCCGGTGTTGTGGTCAGTGCCATGACCTTTATTTCCCGAGTCCTTGGTTTGCTCAGGGATATCGTGGTGGCCAACATCATGGGGGCGGGGTTGGCAGCGGATGTGTTTTTGTTCGCCAATAAGATACCGAACTTTTTACGCCGTTTGTTTGCTGAGGGAGCCTTTGCACAGGCGTTTGTGCCGGTACTGGCGGAAGTACAACATCAACAAGATTTAGATAAAACCCGGTTGTTTATCGCCCATATGGCAGGCACGCTGGGCACCATAGTGACCCTGGTAACCATTATTGGTGTTATTGCCTCGCCGGTCATTGTGGCATTGTTTGGTACCGGCTGGTTTCTGGATTATTACCACGACGGACCGGATGCCGCCAAATTTGAACTTGCTTCACAACTGTTAAAAATCACCTTTCCCTATCTCTGGTTTGTGACGCTGGTGGCCTTATCCGGTGCCGTACTCAATTCCCTGAATCGCTTCGCGGTGTCGGCGTTTACGCCGGTATTGTTAAACGTCGCCATCATAGCCTGTGCATTGTGGTTACATGATGGTTTTTCCCAACCGGCTTTTGCACTGGCCTGGGGGGTGTTTCTTGGCGGTGTGCTGCAGTTATTATTTCAGTTGCCATTTCTGGCTAAAGCCGGTGTATTGGTGCGCCCTAAATGGGGCTGGCGAGATAATAGCGTGCAAAAGGTGCGTAAACTGATTATTCCCGCTTTATTTGGCGTATCCGTTGGGCAAATTAATTTGTTGCTAGATACCGTTATCGCCAGCTTTTTGGTAACCGGCTCTATCAGTTGGCTGTATTACTCTGACCGCCTGTTGGAATTTCCCCTGGGTTTATTTGGCATCGCCATCGCCACGGTGATCCTGCCAACCTTATCCCGCAATTTTGTGGCGGCTGAAAATCAGGCTTTCCAAAAGAATATGGATTGGGGAGTGCGTATGGTGTGTCTGCTGGGGCTTCCGGCTGCAGTCGGGCTGGCTGTATTAGCTGAGCCCATGTTAATGGTACTTTTTCAGCGAGGCGAGTTCACCGTAGAAGATGCCCATTTTGCTTCATTGAGCCTAACTGCCTATGCCACCGGACTGTTGAGCTTTATGCTGGTTAAGGTTTTGGCGCCTGGCTTTTATTCCCGGCAGGATACCAAAACACCGGTTAAATACGGTATCTGGTGTATGGTGGCCAATATGGCCTTTAATCTGGCCTTTGTACTGCCATTGGGGTACGAACTGGGCTTTATTGGACTGGCAATGGCCACATCGGCATCTGCGCTGTTAAACGTTATTCTGCTGTATCAACGCTTACACAAAGACGCGGTGTTCCGAATATCTAAAAACACGCTCTGGTTTATTGTCAGGGTGGTGTTGGTGAGTGCCGTGATGGGATACAGCGTCTATCAACTGGATATTCCCATCAGTGAATGGGCGCTGTTAACCCTGGATGCCCGCATTCTGATGCTGACTCAATTACTGGCTGTTGCTGTTGCTGTTTATCTGGCAGGTTTGCTTTTGTTGGGCATCAGGCCGAAACACCTGATGCAGAAATAATAACAGTGCTTATTGTGGCTTTTTACGACGGGCTACGATGGCACGCACATCTTCCAGTAACTGCTGGCTGTCGAAAACAATGCCATCTTTGATGGTGTAACGAATGCCTTTAGTGCGAATGGGTTGATTTTCTCCGTTAAGTTTAAAATGCCCGGTGCCGTAAAGGACCTTGAAATTCTGTATCGGGTTTTCTTTTACGATGACCAGATCGGCTTTTTTGCCCACCACCACAGAGCCGATATCTTCCTCCATGCCCAGCGCCTGTGCACCATTCAACGTGGCCGACTGAATAACCTCCAGTGGGTGAAAACCGGCTTCCTGCAACAGCTCTAACTCGCGAATATAACCAAAACCATAAATTTTGAAAATATACCCTGAGTCTGAACCGGTAGTCACCCGGCCTCCATGGTTTTTGTAGTCGTTTAAAAACGTCATCCACAGGCGATAGTTATTTTTCCAGTTGATCTCGTTTTCTGTCGTCCAGTCGAACCAGTAGGAGCCGTGCGCATAACGCGATGGTTGGAAGAATTCCCACAGGGTGGGCAACGTGTATTCGTCATGCCAGTCGGCATTCATTTCCCGCATCAGATCGCGGCTGGCTTCATAAATGGTCAGGGTAGGGTTTAAGGTGAAATCCAGTGCCAGCAGCTCATCTCTGACCTGATTCCAGGCGTCGCTGCCAGGTTCTGCTGCTTGTTGCCACAGTTGTCCGGCCTCTTCAAAGCGATGTTGTTCATTCTGGTAGTTATAGTCGTGAGGATAATGCTGAATAATTCGGTCTTTGAATAAGGCTTCGGGCAATCCATACCAATGCTCCATCGTGGTTAACCCCTGACGCGCCGAGTCTAATACATTGGTGCGCATAACATTGAGTTGCGCATGGTGCATAGCCGTGCCCAGTTCCTGTTGTTGGGCTTCTTCTAAAGCGGCCTGCATAATCTGTGGTGGTGCGCCAAAAAACTTGATGCCGGCCACGCCTTTACGTTTGGCGTTGATCACCCATTTTCGGGCATCTTCCGGGGTTTCGATAGCGCTGTCTGATTCCATGCCGAACCCCAGGTATGGCACGATACGGGGCGCGGTAATTTGATTCTTTTCAGCCTGCTTTACTTGCGGCATAACCCAGTCGAGACCATTGAATGAGCCAGGTTCGCGAATCGTGGTGATGCCGTGCGCCAGCCACAGTTTAAACACATATTCTGCTGGAATATCGTCGGCTGAACCACCAATATGGGCATGTAAATCAATAAAACCCGGCAAGACGTAGTAGCCTTCTAAATCCATTTCCTTGTCACCTGGTTGGGCGACGGGTCTTTTGGTGGAAACAATCGGTACATCCGGGTGACCAACTACCGCGATTTGCTTGATTCTGTCCTGTTCAATTACGATGTCCACCGGCCCGATAACCGGTGCGCCTTCGCCACTCACCAGATTTACACCGCGCAGAATCAATCGCTCCCAGGGGCCTTCGCCACGAACCCTGTCTGGTGCAGTTTCTCCCGGTGTACCGGCAGACAATTGCAGGCTTAAAACCAGGGATAGAGTAACGAATAAAAATGACTTAAAGTTCAGCATATTCTTGCCTGTTGCATAGCTTTGAGACAAAGACTACCCGAACATTTTTGACAAATCATGAAAAATCGCGGATTTATCCGGTAAAACTGGCTGAAACTACCTGACAGGTTCGTTATAATCCGGTGATTTTTTGCATGAACCGTGCTTAAACAAGGGGCTGGATTTGGAGTTTATCAGGGGCTTACACAATATACGTGAAGAACATCGCGGTTGTGTGCTCACAATAGGAAAGTTTGACGGCGTGCATTTGGGCCACGAAGCGGTCATCGGACAGCTGCTGGCGCGCTCACGGGAATTTCAGCTTCCTTCTGTTGTGATGCTGTTTGAGCCTCAACCGGAAGAACTGTTTATGCCGGACAAAGCCCCGGCGAGACTGAGTCGATTACGGGACAAGTACCAGCGTCTGCAACAACTGGGGGTAGAACGCTTGCTTTGCATCAACTTTACCCCCATGTTTGCGGCACAAAGTGCTGAATATTTTGTAGAGCACTTGCTGGTTAAGAAGCTGGGGGTTGCTTTTCTGGTGGTGGGTGATGATTTTCGCTTCGGCAAAGGCCGCACCGGAGACTTTGACTATCTGGTTCAGGCAGGCAAAACCTTTGGTTTTGATGTGATTAACACCGCGAGCCTTTGTCTGAATCAGGCCAGGGTCAGTTCTTCAGCCATCAGACAATTGCTCAGTGAAGATAAGCTGGACGAAGCCAAAGCTATGCTGGGACGCCCATTTTGCATTTCCGGGAAGGTAGTACACGGCGCTAAAAAAGGCCGCACTATCGGTTTTCCGACGGCAAATTTGTTATTGAAGCGTCATCGCTCGCCGGTACAGGGCGTTTATGCGGTTTCTGTAAGAATTAAAGGTGAGTGCTTTATGGGGGTTGCCAATGTTGGCAATCGACCCACGGTAAATGGTGAAAAACCACAGTTAGAAGTACATATATTTGACTATAAAGAGCAGCTTTATGGTCAGTTTATTGAGGTGGATCTGCACCATAAAATCAGACAAGAGCGAAAGTTTGCGTCATTTGACGATCTGAAAATTCAAATTCAGGCGGACGCAATCCAGGCCCGAGAGTGGCTGGAAAAACAGTGTTAATGGTTGCCGGACTGGCATAAACGAGTGGACTTAAGATTACATGACCGATTACAAACATACGCTTAATCTCCCTGATACGGAATTTCCGATGCGTGGTAACCTGGCTCAGCGCGAGCCAGTAATGTTAAAAGAATGGACCGAAAAGCAGCTGTATCACAAGATTCGCGCTGCTAAAAAGGGTAAGACGCCTTTTATTTTGCATGACGGTCCTCCCTATGCGAACGGCAATATTCATATCGGTCATGCCGTAAACAAAATTCTGAAAGACATCATCATTAAATCGAAAACCCTGTCGGATTTTGATTCGCCTTATGTACCTGGCTGGGATTGCCACGGTCTGCCCATTGAACTGATGGTTGAGAAAAAGGTAGGCAAGCCAGGTAAAAAAGTCACGGCTGCTGAGTTTCGTGAAAAGTGTCGCGACTATGCCAATAAACAGGTGGAAGGTCAAAAAGCTGATTTTGTGCGCATGGGCGTGTTGGGTGAGTGGGATAACCCCTATAAAACCATGGATTTTAAATCGGAAGCCGACATTATTCGCGTGTTGGCCAAAATCATCGAAGCTGGCCACCTGGAAAAAGGCTTTAAGCCAGTGCACTGGTGTACCGATTGTGGCTCCGCTTTAGCCGAGGCCGAAGTTGAGTATCAAAACAAAACATCACCCTCGATTGATGTGGCTTTTCCGGTAGTGGATGAAGCCGCGTTTATTAAGCCGTTTGATTTAGCCGAAGGGCATCAGGGCGAAGGCGCCGTTTCAGTGGTTATCTGGACCACCACCCCATGGACCTTACCTGCCAACCAGGCAGTTTGCGTTAGCCCTAAACTGGAATACGAACTGGTTCAGATGGAAAAAGACGGTGTGAAACAGCGTTTACTGTTGGCCTCTGATCTGGTGAAAGACTGCATGGACCGTTTCGGCGCAGACAATTATCACGCATTGGGTTACTGCAAGGGTGCCAGGCTGGAGAATTTACAGCTACAACATCCGTTTTACGCGCGTCAGGTGCCGGTCATTTTGGGCGACCACGTCACCACAGATTCCGGTACCGGATGTGTGCACACAGCGCCTGGCCACGGTGTTGACGATTTTAATGTGGGTAAACACTACGACCTGGATGTGGTTAATCCGGTGGGTGCCAATGGCGTATATGTAGAAGGCACCGAAATCTTTGCCGGCGAACACGTATTTAAAGCCAACAGCCACGTGGTGGATGTGCTGACTGAGAAAGGCAATCTGTTGCACCATCACGCTTACGAGCACAGCTATCCGCATTGCTGGCGCCACAAGACACCGATTATATTCCGGGCCACACCTCAGTGGTTTGTTTCCATGGACAAAAATGGTTTGCGTCGCGACTCCTTGTCTGAGATCGCCAAAACCAAGTGGATCCCTGACTGGGGTCAGGGTCGTATTGAAAGCATGGTGGAAGGACGTCCTGACTGGTGTATCTCCCGTCAGCGTACCTGGGGTGTACCCATCACACTGTTTATCCACAAAGATTCCGGCGAGTTGCACCCTGACTCTGTCGCGACCATCGAAAAAGTGGCGCTGGAAGTGGAAAAATCCGGTATCCAGGCCTGGTGGGATATCAAGTCTGAAGAGCTGATTGGTGCCGATGCCGAACAATACATTAAAGTGACAGACACGCTGGATGTCTGGTTTGACTCGGGGGTGACACATTACTTTGTCGTGGATCGTCGCGACGATATCCCGGCCTCTGCTGATTTATATCTGGAAGGTTCTGACCAACATCGCGGCTGGTTTATGTCTTCCCTGATGACTGGTGTTGCTGCCAAAGGTCAGGCACCTTATAAGGAAGTACTTACTCACGGTTTTACCGTTGATGAACAAGGCAGAAAGATGTCTAAATCATTGGGTAATACGGTGTCACCTCAGGATGTCATGAACAAGCTTGGCGCTGATATACTGCGTTTGTGGGTGGCGTCCACCGATTACACCGGCGAGATTGCCGTATCGGATCAGATCTTAAAGCGCGCTGCTGACAGTTATCGCCGAATCCGTAATACCGCCCGTTTCTTACTGGCCAATATCAAAGGCTTTGAACCGGCAACAGATATGTTGCAGGCGGAAGAGATGGTGGCGTTGGATCGCTGGATAATCGAACGAGCTAAAACAGTACAAAAAGAAATTCTGGCAGCCTATGAAGAATATGATCTTATTGTCGTGTCGCAAAAGCTGATGCACTTCTGTTCAGTGGAACTGGGCAGCTTTTATCTGGATATCGTTAAAGACCGTCAATATACCGCGAAAGGTGATGGCGTTGCGCGTCGTTCCTGTCAGACGGCACTGTATCATATCGTGGAAGCGCTGGTGCGCTGGATGGCGCCTATCATGAGTTTTACGGCTCAGGAAATCTGGCAAGCACTGCCTGGCGAAAGAGACGAGTTTGTGCTGACGGATGTCTGGTATCAGGGCTTTGAAAATTACCAGGAGTCTGCGGAGTTTAACAACGCTTACTGGCAACAAATCCTGAAAATCAAAGCGGAAGTGAACCGTGCATTGGAACTGGCGAGAAAAGACAAAACCATTGGTAGTTCATTGGAAGCCAAGTTGACCTTACACGTTACTGAAGCGCATTACGCGTCATTAAGTCGCCTGGAAAACGAGCTGCGTTTTGTTCTGATCACCTCTTTGGCGGATGTGGTGCAGGTCAGCGAAAAACCAGAGGGCCTGAATGACAGTGAATTAGAAGGGCTTTGGGTGAGTATCGAAGCTGCTCCCGGAACAAAGTGTGCCCGCTGCTGGCATATCCGGGAAGATGTGGGTAGCCATGAGGCTCATCCGGAGCTGTGTTCTCGCTGTGTTGATAACGTTGAAGGTGATGGTGAAGACAGACATTATGCCTAAGCTCTTTACCGAAACCGGATTGCGCTGGCTATGGGTGGCGCTGGTCGCCCTGGCTTTAGATCAATTTACTAAACAGTGGGTGATCCGTGTATTTGATTTGTACGAATCAGTGCAGGTACTGCCCTTTTTCAATCTGACCTACGTACGTAATTACGGGGCGGCCTTCAGTTTTTTAAGTGACGCAGGTGGCTGGCAACGATGGTTTTTTACGTTAATTGCACTGGTGGTGAGTTTAGTACTGCTCTGGTGGTTGAAACAAAGTAAAAAACAGGAAGTGCTGTTACCGGTAGCCTATGCTTTGATATTGTCGGGCGCGATTGGCAATGTTGCTGATCGCCTGATTTATGGTTATGTCATCGACTTTTTAGATTTTTATTATCAGCAGTGGCATTACCCGGCGTTTAATATTGCCGATAGTGCGATTTTTATCGGCGCAGCTTTGCTGATTTATGATGCCTTTGGCAACAAAGAAAAATCGCAAAACACATCACAAGGTACGTTAAAAAATGACTGAGCAACAGGTGATTACAGATAACAGTGAAGTCATTTTGCATTTTGATCTGAAACTGGAAGATGGCTCGGCTGCCGACAGTACCAGAGTTAACAACAAACCTGCTAAACTGGTGATGGGCGATGGTAGCTTAACGCCTAACTTTGAATCTTGTCTGTTGGGGTTAAAAGCCGGTGATCAAAAAACCTTTACCTTACCCCCAGACGACGCCTTTGGCATGCCTAATCCGGATAACATCCATCATATGGATCGCAGTAAGTTTGGTCTGGATACACCGGCAGAAGAGGGCATGATTATTGGCTTTACTCAACCCGGTGGCATGGAAGTACCTGGTATTATTCGTTCAGTCGCCGGAGACTCAGTGACCGTGGACTTTAATCATCCATTGGCAGGTGAGACCGTGATTTTTTCGGTGGAAATTCTGGAGGTCAGGTAAATGCAAATCAAATTAGCTAATCCTCGGGGTTTTTGCGCCGGTGTTGACCGGGCGATAACGATAGTGGATAGGGCCCTGGAATTGTTTGAACCACCTATTTATGTGCGCCACGAAGTGGTTCACAACAAGTATGTGGTAAACAGCCTTCGCCAGCGTGGGGCGGTATTCGTGGATGAGTTGCATGAAGTGCCGGATGATTGCATTGTGATTTTTTCCGCCCATGGCGTCTCACAACAAGTCAGACAAGAAGCCAGCTCCCGAGGTCTGAAAGTATTTGATGCCACCTGTCCATTAGTGACGAAAGTACATCTGGAAGTCAGCCGGGCCAGTAAAAAGGGCACTGAATGTATACTGATTGGCCACCAGGGACACCCGGAGGTAGAGGGCACCATGGGCCAGTATGATAACCCGGAAGGCGGCATCTATCTGGTAGAGTCTGCCAAAGATGTGGCCAGTCTCAAGGTTAAAGATGAAGCAAATCTGTACTATTGTAGCCAGACGACCTTATCAGTAGACGATACTGCCGATGTGATAGATGCCTTGCGTGCCCGGTTTCCGAAAATTCATGGTCCGCGTAAAGATGACATTTGTTATGCTACGCAGAACCGCCAGGATGCGGTGAGAGAGTTAGCCAAAGACTGTGATTTGTTGCTGGTGGTGGGGGCTAAAAACAGCTCTAATTCTAACCGGCTGCGGGAATTGTCAGAAAAAATGGGCACCAAAGCCTTCTTAATTGATGATGCCGACGCTTTGCAGGAAGATTGGTTAAAAACCGCCTCCAACGTGGGAGTTACCGCGGGAGCCTCTGCGCCGGAGATTTTGGTGCAGGGTGTCATTGAAAAAATCAAATCCTTAAGTTCCGCTTCTGTCACAGAAGTTTCCGGGCGGGAGGAAAATATTCAGTTTGCAGTACCCAAAGAACTGCAAATAAAACAGCTGTAACAAACTCTTCAGACTCTTCTTTCCAGGAGCGGTGTATGCCGCTCCGAATCGTTCAAATTCTAATCCATTACTGATAAATAGCTCACAAAAACAAGTGTTTCTTGTGGTTGAGGTGATTTTCTTGTGCTTTATTTATCATGGGGCAATAAACCTGAACTGATTTGGCGGTCAGCCCCGGCAAGGTTAACAGCCAGGTCAGCAAAGTGATGACGATTAAATGAGAATGATTGAGTGTAGTAAGTCAAACCAGACAGGGGTCGGCATGGTGGAAGTGCTGGTCACGGTTTTTGTGCTGGCGATTGGCTTGTTGGGCATCGCCTCGCTGCAGTTTATTGGAACGTTTGCCAACAGTGATGCACTGAACCGTTCTCAGGCTGTATTAATTACCCAACAACTGGCAGAGCGGTTGCGGGCAAACAGTAATATGTCGACGGTCAGCAACGGATTGGTGGTGGACGATACTTACTTTGAAGAAGAGATTTACAACTTCAATAATCTGTCCTGTTTACTGGAAGATACCTCTGAGTTTGATTGTTTTTGTTTGTCCATCCCGGACGCTATTCCCAACTGCAATGAAGACCAATGTAATGGCGCTGAATTTGCTCAGTTTGATGGTTATGAAATGAGTTGTGCCAGCGAGTCCAGCAATCCCAATATGGCGCTTGAACTCAGTTGTGAAGACAATGATGTCCTCGATGACGAAGCCTGTAGTGCCGGCTCCAGGCACAGCATTATACTGAAGTGGCCGGTACAAAACTGGTTGAATAAAGAAAGAAGCACTAATGCGGACTGTAATGATGGCGAAAGCAGCAACTTTGATTGTGTGGTACTGGATTTGACCTTATGAGAGCCGTGTTTAGCCGCGCACAATCTGGTTTTTCCCTGGTGGAAGTGATGATTTCTTTGACCGTCGGATTGATTCTGACGGCAGGTGTGATCCAGATTGTAGTGAGCAGTCAGGTCACCGAGGGACTAAATAGGGCAATGGCGGAAGCGCAGGAGAATGGCCGCTATATCATGGGGCGATTGCGTAATGAACTGATCACTACAGGCCGATATGACACGCTCGATCCCGATTTAGATACCAGTGTTGATGTTGTGGAAGAAGCCGCTTTTTTGCAAAACCGGCCAGTGGTTTTAGCCGGTGATTTTAGCAATCGTGAAAGTCTGGGGTCTGTCCAGGGGAGCAGCGGTGGTAACGATACGCTGGTGATAGCAAAACAAGGATTGCGCGATTGTCGCGGGTATAAACTGGGATACGCAACAGATGCTGAATTTTTTGTGGTCAATGAGTATTTTGTCGAGGATGGCACCCTTAAGTGCAGAGGATTTGACGGACGGGTATTGCGTGGCCAGAAAGTGGCTTCGGGTAACAATGGCGATGCGGCCTTCACCTTACTGGATAACGTATTGAGTTTTCAGGTGGTGTATGGCATCAGCGCAAGCCCGGCAAATGGGGACGTTACAGGACAACCTTTGTCTTATATTACTGCAGACCAGCTGGATGCTCAGCGCACCGCCGGTGCTAATGTGGTTTCGTTGCGAATTGCCATCGTGGTTGAAGGGCAAGGCGACGTTAAGATTGATACTCCACCCACCTTTAAATTGTTAAACGAAGCATCTTTTACGCCCTCAGACCATGGCCTGTACAAGAAGTTTGAGGCGACGATTTCGTTGCGCAATATGAAGCATTATGTGAGGAATCGAAAAGCATGAATTACGCCGTTGGCAAACATCGCGGAGTGGCATTAGTGATCGCCCTCGTAATGCTGGTAAGCCTGACAATACTGGGGGTTACCGCCGTTACCAGCAGCCTGTTGCAAAGTAAAATGGCTGTCTCCATGGAATCGCAAAATATGGCGTTTGATGCGGCTGAGGCCGCCATCGCTGGCGTCGCTTTTGAATCTGAAGATGCCGTGTTATTGGGGGAAGATGTATTAACCGATCCAATTTCACAGGCACGACAAGGCACTGAATTTGATCCGGATGCTACCGATTTGAGTTGTTTTGACAATGAAAACTGGACCAACCGAATATTAACGGCAGACGGACTCACCGAAGGGGCGAATCACACCGCTTCGGGTAATTATAAGTCTTCCCCGGCTGTAGAAAGCTGGTCCAGAACTGCCTTTGTAACAGAACAATCTTGTCTGGGTTCCAGTAATGTTCAGGGGGGAGGCAACATTAGTTGCCATGTATTTATTATTCGCGGATGTGGACAACTGAGCGGGGCAAGGTATGCAGTTGCCAACACTCAGATGGCCTCCACCTTCGCACCGGCAACTGAATAGTGGAGCTGTATTATGACTATTCGAAATTCTAAATGGTTTGCGTTTATTGGCTCAGCGATGTTGTCGCTATGTATTGGCTTTACAGCCTATTCCGACGATTTGGAAATATACCTCGGAGTCGCTGATTCCCAGGTCACCTATAATCCAAACGTGTTGTTTATTATGGACACGTCCGGCAGCATGACAAGCAAGGATGGGGGCAGTGAAACCCGCATGCTGAGAGTGCAAAATGCACTGAGTGAAGTGCTCTCCTCTTCAACTAATGTCAATGCTGGCCTGATGCGCTTTTCTGACTGGGGTGGGCCGGTGCTTTACCCCATCAGAGATCTGGATGAGAGTGTCGAACCTGAATTGATATATAGCGTGCAAAGCTCCGGCGACGATGGCTACCAGTTCAATGGTTGGACAGATAGCACGGACGACAAGGTAAAGCTGTCTGTGGGGACGGGAGATACCTTATCCGGTTTTCGCTTTACTGAAGTGCAATTACCGCAAGGCGCCACCATTACCTCTGCATATTTGAGTTTTACATCCGATGGCTATGATACCGAAACCACCGAATTTGAGATCAAAGGCGAATTAATCGCAGATTCACCGGCCATCCAGTCAGCTTCCAATAATTTATCGGATCGCACCCAAACCGCAGCCAGTGTTAGCTGGAACTCAGATAATGAATTCCCGGTGTCTGGGGAATCTGTTGATACCCCGGATATTACTTCTGTGATTCAGGAAATTGTAAACCAGGCAAGCTGGTGTGGTGGCAATGCACTGACCTTACTAATCGAAGGCACCAGTTCCGATGCGGGTAGTGCCCGGGATGTGGTTTCAGCCGATGAAGGGGATGGAACGGGCGCACAACTGATTATTGAATATGATTCTGATTCGGCAACCGGGTGCGTTGCCGGCTCATTGACCTACCAAATTCAGTCACAATCAGAAAATGCTGAAGAAGCAACTAACGGTTATCAGTCTACCGGAAGCGAATTAACCTTTAGTGCCAGCAGTAACAATTATATCGGCCTGAGATTCAATGAAGTGGCAATTCCTCAGGGAGCCACCATCACCAATGCCTATTTAAACTTTACCGCTTATCGCAATCGCTCGACCAATGGCTCCGGATTTACCATTAGTGCCGCCAATGAAGCGAACCCTGATGATTTTAGTAGTTATCCGCGTCATTTATTGCGAGATAAGTCAAAAACCACGGGTGTCAGTTGGAGCAATATTTCCAATTGGAGTAAAAACAGCACCTATCAGTCACCTGATATATCGTCTGTGGTGCAACAGGTGGTGGATCGCGGGGATTGGTCCTCGGGTAACAATATGATGCTCATTATGTCCAATATCTCCGGCAATCGGGGGGCCTATACCTATTCAGGCAAACCTTCAGGTGCACCTCAGCTGGTTATTGAGTTTCAGGGCAATGCCGAACCCGGGTCGGCGGCGACAGTGCGCTCTCATTTATTAAACAAGGTGAGTGAGCTATCGGCCAATGGCTACACCCCAATAGTGGACACACTGTACGAAGCGGCTAACTATTATGGTGGACTGGATGTGTATTATGGCCTGGCCAGAGGTACATCCGGCGTCAGCAGTTCGGTGAGAAGAAGCACCAGGGTAAGTCACCGGTTATCCTATACCGGATCTGACTCGGTAAAACCTTATGGCTGCCCGGAAGACGATTTATCCGATTCTGATTGTATAAACGAATACATTCCGGATGATGCAACTTACATTTCGCCGGTTACAGATCTGCAATGCCAGACCAATAACCACATAGTTTTGCTGTCTGATGGTGAAGCAAATAATAATCATAGTGAAGACGAAATTGAGGCCCTGTTAGGCATCAATTGTTCAGGTAGCGGTGGCGAAAAGTGCGGTTTAGATTTGGTTCGTAATATCAGCGACTCTTCTGACTCTGTTATCAATACCAAAGTCACCACACACACGATTGGTTTTGCTGCTAATGCCACAGCTAACAGTTTTTTAAATCAATTGGCGGTGCAAAGTGGCGGTGGGTTTTACACGGCAGATAACTCTGATGATCTGGTGACGGCGTTTCAGACAATTATAAAATCAGTGAAAGATGTTAATGCCACCTTCGTCTCCCCTGGGGTTGCAGTGAATCAGCTAAACCGACTGACTCATAAAGACGAACTCTACTTTGCATTGTTTAAACCTTCCGAAGGTACGCTCTGGCCTGGAAATCTGAAAAAATACCGTCTCAGTGGTGATACCGTCTACGACAGCAATGGCGCAGTCGCGATTGATGAAGGTTCGGGCTTTTTTGACGAAAATGCACAGAGTTATTGGTCCACTACGGTTGATGGCAATGATGTACGTCAGGGGGGTGCGGCAAGTGCCCTTGATTTGGTGAGAAATGTCTACTTCTTTGAAGGGACTGGCAGCATTATCAGTACCGCAAATCGTTTGCACGAAGATAACAGCAGTATCACCACGGCAAATCTGGCGATTGAATCCGAAGCTGACCCGGAAGGCCTGCGTGACATTGTATTGCAATGGGCCAGAGGCGTCGATTTAAAAGACGAGGATGGCGATGGTTCTACTTCAGACTCTCGTCAGCAAATGGGAGATCCGATTCATTCACAACCGGTTATCGTCAATTACAGTGCCACTGACAGTGCTGTATTTGTTGCCACTAATCACGGCTTTTTACACTCTTTTGATCCGGACACCGGGGAGCAAAATTTTGCAGTTATCCCCAAAGAACTGCTGGCAAACTTGCATGATATCTATGAAGACGCTTCCAGCTACCCCCTGTGTCAGGATAGTTGTCGCCTCAGTTTTTCGTATTGTTAGACAGGGGGTGGATGACAGGTTTGAGTGA
>NZ_JBVTQY010000061.1:0-18052 GCF_055755215.1 Planctobacterium sp. R6 | reverse complement strand
TGTTGTGGAACTTAATCCGGAGAGCAAAAAAGAAGCAGCTTAACGGCTTAGGCGACAACTACCTTGAAAAACGCCGGTAACAAAACTGAACTGGCATCCTCTGAGGAAACTGAAGCGTCTGAGCCACAAATCAAACACTCTGCCTGAACGCCACGAAACCCCGTGAAGGGAAAAGAAAATTCAGGCGGTGGTATCTATATTTTGACCAATATTCCCTGACGGCGGCGCCTGAGTAGTTTCCAGTGACTGAGTTTCTTGTTGCTGCTGAGCCTGACGATTAACCTGCTCGCTCTTATTTGGGGCAGCACCTTCTATGGTCACTAACCCTTCCGTAATGCCTGATGGCGTACCAATTTGCATATTTCCCCCTGTTCAAGGCGTATGAAACGGCATATCTGTCTATATTTTAGCCAACAACAGACACAAAAGCTACCCGTTGGTTTTCTTGCGGGTTGCGATCAGACCTCTACCTGCAACCCATCCCAGGCGGCAATCACTTCCAGAGAAGGTTGATGACTTTGTGCAATTAACGCAGCGAAATTTTCAGCCTCATCCAGGTTTTGCTGGATTTCTTCGTCACTGTGAACAGGATCATGATGAAACAAACACAATTTCTTTGCAGCTGCCCTGAGACAGAGCTCCACCCCCATTAAGTTACTGGAGTGCCCCCAGTCTTCCTTTAAGGTAACTGCCTCAAGCAAACTGTACATCGCATCGAATATAACCAGATCGGCATTTTGAATAAATCGCACAAACCGGTCCAATCGCGCCTGGTCTTCCACCTTGTGTTCAGAGTCTGTGGAATAGACGATCTTCTTATCGTCCACCTGAAAGCGATAGCCGTATGAATTTCCCTCGTGCACCTGCAAAAAAGCCTCCACCTCGATACCGTTAATATGGTGCTTTTCTCCGGGATTAAAAAGATGAAACTCAATATCCGCCAGTAAAGTATCAAAGCTTACCGGGAATCCGGGACCACTGTGCTGCGCTCTGATGGCGCTTTCCAGTTGTTCGTGACATCCGTAAATATGAATTTTGTGGCCGGGAATATAAGCCGGAGTAAAAAAGGGAAAGCCCATAATATGATCCCAGTGTAAATGGGACAGCAGAAGGTGAAAGGTCTTACTGCGTTGCTGCTTTGGATCCCGTAAATAATGTGCTGCAAAATCTCTTAACCCGGTACCCATATCGCATAACAGATAATCCCCCTTGCCGGTATCTATCTCGACACAACTTGTATTGCCACCGAAGCTGCCTACCTCGGGAAAAGATAAACTGTCCAGAAAAGGAGCGATATCATCATAACTAGTCAGTTGCTTATCCACCGCTTTGATCAGGATATCTTCCAGGCGAGCACGGATATTGTGTGCGTGGGGAGCCACAGGAATGGAACCTCTCGTTCCCCAAAATTTGACCATTGGCATGAATTTCCCCTTCAACACATTCACTATAATTCGGAGCTTACTTTATAATGTTGTGAGAATCTTATAATTTGTATTAGCAAATGGTCTAATACACACAGCTTTTCTGTCACGACATCGCCGGGATAGTCCTAAAGAGAATAATAATTATGGCAAACACGCAAAATACCCCGGGCGACGACTCGCCTGCTGCGGAAGCAATCCACACTGAAGAAACCTTGCTGAAACTGCCCCGTCCGCCTTTAGCAAAAATTGCCGCCTTAAAACACGCAATATGGGCTGTGCTGGCACGCATAAAAAACCGCGTTTCACGGTTTTTAGGTTGGTTTTCCGATAAATTTCGTGACCTCACCTTTTCTCAATGGTGTTATTTTATTGCTGCTGCGATGTTATTGAGCTTTTTATCCGAACCCCAGGAAAATGATGATTATATGCTGGTGGTAGGCGTTATTGCGGGTTTTGGCTTATTGCGGGAATTGTGGCAGATCTTTATGAGAATTTGGGAGCATACCTTCGGAAAAGGGGTGTTGTTTGTCCTGTATGCTTCCACCGCCAACATTGCATTGGCTGTCTCGGCCCTTAAGATCAATGCCATTTCCGGCATTGAACCTCAAACATTTGTATTCACCATGGGTTTTACTACCATGTTGATGTTGCCCTTTTGGATCCTGTTAGCCTCTGTGCTTTTCCTTGGCTCAGCAATTGTATTACTGAGCTTGTGGTCATTGCTTAGCTTCGTATTGCGGCTATTTCGCATCAGGCTGAAAACGCTGTGGCAAGACAAATCATTCGCCATACTCACCATGTGGATGCGCATTGTCTTTATCCCCTTTTTAATCATCGTCATGGTGAAATTTATCGAACCCTACATAGAACAACTGGATGTCTTTGACGATACGCCAATATTTGATGCCCAGGCCATTGCACAAATGCCTGAAGAGGAATTTATCTCGCTTGCGAATAAATTAAAAAACAGTGGTGAACAACCGCTTTCATCAGAAGACGAAGCCACCCTGGATGAATTGGGCATATCCGGCGCGCAACGATTGATGATACGCAACATGTCAGATGAAGATTTAAACAAGCTGGTAGCGACTATTAAATCAGGAGAACTGGATAACCTGCTTGAACCTGGCCCGGAACAGAAAACGACTGAAACCAAAACCCTGTTCCCTGGTGTTACCGTTACAACCGTTGAAAATCAGCAAGAATCAGAAGAGCAAGCGCTGTCCGACTCTACCCCTGATGATACAAAATCAGCCCTAGATGAAAGCGAACCAGAAGATAGCGAAGAAAAAAATACCAGAACTTTGGACAAACTGATTGCCGGCTTTATTTATCAATTTGAAGCCTATCGCTTTTCAGCCTGTAAAAAAGCTGAGAATCAACGGGTACTCACCATTGATGAAAATACGATTTTTGTCATTGAGAAAGACAAAACCCAGGACCTGGGTTACAGATTTTCAGTCGCCCCCTGTATTCCAGGTTGGTCAGACGAATAAGGCAGGTGAACCTGCCTCCCGGGTTTTACCAATCAGTCATACAGGTAATGGCTTATTTCACCAGCCATTACAACGCTCAAGCCAGTGCAGTTCGCCTGCCGCTGTAAACAGGTGGTAGCCTGCGTACGCAGCCGCCGTCATGCAGGCGTGATTGGGTAATACCCTGACCCGGCTACCAATGGGGAATTCTGAGATTGAAACCTCATCAGGCAGATGTATTACGCCGTGTTCCTGATTGACCTGATTAACAATAACGTTATGGCTGAATCCTGTCCCATCCGGCTTAATAACTTTGCCATATCCATAATCACAATGTTGTGCAGATGTGCTGCGATCTTTAGACAGAGCGAGTCCACCGGCATCGATAAAAATGCGGTTTTTTTCCGGTTTATGGGATGTCACGCTAGCTAAAACAGACAAGGCAATATCCGCTTCATCACAGGCTCCGAGTTGCGCCTGAAACAAATCAAAAAACACAAATACCCCGGGGCGAATTTCATTGATACCGGAAAAGTCCTCTGCGGCCACAACGGTTGGTGTCGAACCCAATGACAAATTAGGACATACAAGCTGAGCCTGTTGTAACCGGGCCTGAGCTGACAACAGTGCCTGCCTCTCCTGCACCGCGTGGGCTTTAACTTCAGACCAATGCTGGCAGTCATATGAGCCACCGCCATGAGTCATCAGGCCCCAGAAATCAATCCCATCGTCGACAGACAGTGCTTTTGCTAATGCCACTAACAAGGGATCATCAGGCAACAATCCAGCTCTGTGACCGTCACAATCAATTTCTATGGCAACAGAAAAACGGACCTGATGCGCCTGTGCATAAGCCGCAATAGCCGTAGCCATGCTGAGTGAATCAATAATCACTGTAATATCGACGTGTTGCTGACGCAGTTTCGCCACTCTGGCAATTTTATCGGGAGACAGACACACAGCATATAACAACTGCGCAAAACCTTGCTCAGCGAAATACTCAGCCTCTTTCAGAGTTGACACGGTTAGCGGAGTCGCTGTGCCTTGAAACCGTTTTAAAACGGCGGCACTTTTGGCTGTTTTTGCATGAGGGCGCAAGCGCACCTGATGACGGCCGGCTTTGTCAGACATCCGCTGAATGTTGTTATTTAAGCGCACCTCATCCAGTAATAAGCAGGGCGTATTTAATGGTTGTAAATTGAGTTTCATGTTTGTCTGACCCAACAATTAGTGATGATGTTTGTGCTCAGCACTGTCTTGCTGTACGGCCTCACTCACCACAACTGGCACTGTTATCGCCTCCTGGTCTTGCAGACTGAATGTCAGCTGGAACTGCATTCCGGACGTCAAAGGCTGCTGTAAGCCAATCAGCATGATGTGTTTACCTCCCCGGCGAAGTGCCAGCTCTTGCTGCGGCGCAAGAGTAAAAGGTAAATTGAGCTGTTTCATACTGGCCATGTCATCCTTGATATAACTCTCATGTAACTCAACACTCGCGGCAATCTCTGCATCCACCTGCAATCCAGTGATGAGCAGTGGCGTATCAGAGACATTTTTGAAGCTGCCATACACCGCTCCCATCTTCGCCAAGGCAAAAGTAGGCGTGGCCTTTACATCTTCATACTGCAATGAGTCAGCAAACAATGGATGGGAAAAAGTAAACAATACAAGGCTGACGACAGTCCCTTTCAAAAAACTCATAAAGTGTAACTCCGATTTTTATTAATATGTTTGAGCGCTTCCCTTTGGCTTAAACCGGAAAGCAGGTGTTGGTTATTTTGAACAAACCGCAAAACCCATTCCGCATCGGTTTTGCCGTACTCTCTCAGCACCCAGCCGATAGCTTTTCGAATAAAAAAGGGCTTTTCCTGAGCAAGTTGCAAAATAGTATCACTCAGAAGAGTGAGATTGGTGTCTTTTTTATGCTTTATATGAGCAATCAACGACGCTCTGCGCAACCATAAATTGTCGTGTTGCTGCCACCGCAACAGTGTACTTTCCAGTGTCGGATGAGCTTTGATCAATAACCCCACCAACGTGATAGCAATCCAGTCAACGGTGTCCCAGTTCTCAGCGGAAAGTAAAAGCTGTTCATACAAGGGTAAACTCTCCGGGGTTCGGAACACCTTGTAAAACTCGGCCACTTCCAGCGCCTGATATTGCAGTTCCCGATGACTTCCCCGCCAAAGCTGCATGATCGTACTTTCATACTCTGTACGACTTGTTAGTGGAGCTTGCTTTTCAGCCATTTTAAACAGCTTTTTACGCAGAGGAGCCGGCACGCCAAAAAACGCCTGTTGGGTTTTCATGTAGGACTGCATTTTTAACGCTCTCGAGGGTTCCTGGTGTTCGCGTAATTGCTGCTCCAGTCGTTGTGCCAACATCATTTAGGATCAGCCACTACCGGCAAGCGCTCATCCGCGCCCCACTCAGCCCAGGAGCCATCATAAACGCGAATATCCTGATATCCCAACTCATCTGCGGCCAATGCCAGAATGCAGGCGGTTATTCCTGAACCACAGGTCATTACCAGTGGCTCAGAAACCTGAAGATTTAAGGAGGAAAATAACGTTTCCAGTTCGGACTCCGGCTTTAGTTGTCCTTGCCGGGTGAGTGTTCTGAAGTGTAAACACTGTGCACCTGGCATATGGCCACTGCGCACACCCTGGCGTGGCTCTGCTTCCCAACCTTTGAACCTTGGCTCAGAGCGCGCATCCAGCACGCGGATTTCCGCCGATGCGATGCGCTGTAACAGTTCATCAGCAACGATGAACTTCAAGGGTTGTGGATTCGCCTGAAAATCCCCTAATGTAGGCGCGGCCTCAAGTGCAGACACGTTTTCACCCTGCGCCTTCCACCCGGGGAAACCACCATCGAGTATTTTGACATTCTCATGGCCCATGGCCCTGAACATCCACCAGGCCCGGGGAGCTGAATACAGCCCCATATTGTCGTAGACCACCACCAGTGAGTTCTGGTCAATGCCCAGCTTTCTTGCCTCCTCCTGAAACAGGTTGGCATCGGGCATGGTGTGGGGTAATGCATTGTGTTTATCAATAAAGACCTTTTCCAGGTCAAATCGCAATGCGCCGGGAATGAAGCCCTGGGTCAAGTCGTTGCTCACCCCGGGTAAAGGCGTCGCCATGCTGGCATCGAGTAACACCAGATTGTCTGCGCCAAGTATCGCTTTTAACTGAGGGACAGTGATCAGGTTTTTACTCATTGTTGGCTTGGCCCTCAGGTTGTAAAAGGGAAACGGTAACCGCAACCGGTTTTTCCGTTAATCCGATAAATTCATAACGGTAATGTTGCGTTTCACTTGCCAGTGGAAATAGTTTTCCGGTGGCGCCCAGGCTTATTTTCTGCCCGGCTTTCAGTGCAATGCCACGGGACTTAAACTCCTGCACCAACCAAAACAGTACTTCCATCGGATGTCCCATTAACGCACTGGCATCGGTTTCCTGAACCAGGTTGTTGTTCTGATCCGTAAATCGAGCGATAAGGCGGGGAATTTTTTGGTAGAACGCATCGCTGTCAATCACAGTAATAGCAGGCCCTATGACGGCGTTTGTCGCTGCGATATTGATCGCAACGAGGCTGTTACCGGTGACAGGCTCGTGTTCGGCCAGGCGCATCGCAACAACTTCGACAAAGGGGTGAATACTGCTTACATAGGATAAAGTCTCACGGGCATTTTTTGCCTGCATAATGCGCTCATCTGCGATGGTCACCATAAAGTCAGGCTCAATGAGTGTGCGATAACCAAAATTAAGTGGAATTTTAGCATCGCCATTTAACATCATCCCTTGCAACAACACCCCGGTTGCAGGCGAAAGAATATTGAAGCGCTGCTGACCCGCAATACTGGTAAAACCCACTTTATAACCGGCAATATCGCCCATGTAGGGTTGCAAATAACCAATATATTTAGCCTGAGTGCAGTAAGCATCGGCCAGCGAAGTAACCTGATTCAACCCAGAGACGGCTTCAACAGGGTAGCCCTTTGCCAGTAACTGCACTTCTGCATCTGGCAGGCAAATTGCGAAACCGGGCATTGAACACACAAAACTCAGCACAATAATCAGACGATAACATCTCATTGCTTGCTCCTTTATCCCAATTACGCCTGCTGCCTGGCTAAGACTCTTTGTTCCAGAAAACGCATTACATCTCGCCAACTGACAATGCCAACCACTTTGTCGTCTTCAATCACCGGAAGGCAGGATATTTTATTTTGATTAAACAGCATCACGGCTTTCATTACGGGCTCATTTGCACCAATGGAGACAATTTTATGAGACATGATTTGATGAACTTTTTTGTTCATGGTTTCCAGATCACGGGAGCTGATGGCGCCACTTTTAACATGGGGGCTGACTGTTTTGAGATAATCGCGATCCGACAGTACACCGGTAAGCACACCTTCATCCACCACCAACAGATGGTGAAAGGTATGCTTTTCAAAGACGCGCTTAACAGCCCACATAGTTTCATTGGAAGAAACACAAACCGGATGGGCACTCATGATATCTTTAACTTTCATGCTAAAAACCCGTATGTTTTTAACAAATTCAAGCGGTTATATCAGAGAAAGTCAATGCAAAATTGCATGACGCAAGCGAAATGGCAGGAAGAATCGGGCGCCAGTACTGCGCCCGTTAACAATCAGTCTTTGATGATGGCGTTGTGATAAACGTTTTGTACGTCGTCACAATCATTCAACATGTCCATGAACTTTTCAAAGACTGCTACGTCGTCGCCTTCAACATCGACGCTGGTTTGCGGTACAAAACTAATTTCTTCGACCTCGAAGTCGATATCCGCCTGAAATTCTGACAATGCGTTTCGGGTCTTTGCAAACTCTGTGTGAGGAACAAACACAGTGATTTTTCCGTCTTCACTTTCCACATCAGCTACATCGACGTCGGCTTCCATCAGGTATTCCAGAACGGCATCTTCATCGTCACCGGCAAACACAAAAACGCCGTAATGATCAAACATGTGGGCAACGGCACCCGGCGCGCCAATCTTGGAGTTAGTTTTAGTAAAGCAATTGCGTACGTCGGTAATGGTACGGTTGTTGTTGTCTGTCAGACAATCCACAATCACCATACAGTTACCCGGTCCAAAGCCTTCGTAGCGCGCGGGAACAAAGTCTTCACCGGCTCCACCTGAGGCCTTTTCAATGGCCTTTTCAATTACATGGCTCGGTACCTGATCTTTTTTCGCTTTGTCCATCAGGTGTTTAAGAGACAAGTTAGCAGACGGGTCCGGGCCGCCGTTTTTGGCACATACGTAAATTTCTTTTCCGTATTTTGAATACACTTTGGTTTTAACCGCCGCTGTTTTAGCCATAGCGACTTTGCGAACTTCGAAACTTCTTCCCATATTAAACTCTGTCTTTTATTTCAATTTTATCGTTATGATGCACACTACAATGTGTTGTTCAATGCCAATGAGTTGCCCACTGGCAACCTAACCATGGCTCTCACTGGACATATTATGCACGTCCAGGTTCGTTAATTCATCTTCGGAACTGTGCCCTTTCGCATCATCGTTGCGGGCTTTATCCAGTGATTCCAGGTATTCCTGAGTCACATCGCCGGTAATATAATCACCATTGAATACGGACATTTCAAAATGGCTGATGGCGGTATTTTCGGCACTTACCGCCTGACGCAGGTCTTCAATATCCTGATAAATCAAACCATCAGCTTTGATGGACTCACAGATATCTTCTACTTCTCTGCCATATGCAATCAATTCATTGGGTGACGGCATATCAATACCGTATACGTTCGGGAATCGAATTTCCGGCGCGGCTGAAGCAAAATACACTTTTTTGGCACCGGCTTCACGGGCCATTTCAATAATTTGCTCGGATGTCGTACCACGTACTATGGAGTCATCTACCAGCAAGACATTTTTGCCCTTAAACTCTGACTTTATCGCATTGAGTTTTCGGCGTACTGACTTGCGGCGTTGTGACTGTCCCGGCATGATGAAGGTACGACCGATATAGCGATTTTTTACGTAACCCTGACGATATGGCAGGTTTAGCTCATGTGCGATTTGCAGGGCGATATCGATTGATGTCTCAGGAATAGGAATAACCACATCAATATCCAGATCACCCCATTCCTGAGCGATCTTCTGTCCCAGTTTTTTGCCCATGTTAACCCGGGACGCATAAACAGAAATGCCGTCGATAAAGGAGTCCGGACGGGCAAAATAAACAAACTCAAAGATGCAAGGCACATGGGTGGGATTATCTGCACACTGTTGCGTAAACAGCTGACCATCTTCTGTGATGTACACGGCCTCACCTGGGGCAACATCACGAATAAACTGAAACTCAACGGAGTCCAGCGCAACACTCTCTGATGCCACCATATATTCATCGCCCAGGTCGGTGCTGCGTTTACCCAGCACCAGAGGACGAATACCGTGAGGATCGCGAAACGCCAACATACCATTGCCGATGATTGCCGCAACCACAGCATAGGCACCGTTAACACGTCGATGAACATTGCTCACCGCGGTAAAAATATCAGCAGGTTGTAACGACAGACCCTCAGCTTTTTGCAGTTCGTCTGCCAGAATATTCAGCAATAATTCGGAATCAGAGGTGGTGTTGATGTGACGTTTTGCCAGTTGCAACACTTCTTTTTGCAGTGCCACGGCATTGGTTAAATTGCCGTTGTGTGCCAGCGCAATTCCGTAGGGGGAGTTAACATAAAAAGGCTGAGCTTCAGCCGAACTTGAAGAGCCCGCTGTAGGGTATCGCACATGCGCAATCCCCAGATTACCGGTCAGCCTTTGCATATGGCGGTTACGGAACACATCTCTGACCAAACCATTTGCTTTGCGCAAATGAAACATACTGCTGTCTACAGTAATCATTCCAGCAGCATCCTGGCCGCGGTGTTGCAACACAGTTAAGGCATCAAATAATTCTTGAGCAACAGGGTTATGACTTACGATGCCGGCGATTCCGCACATATTGAGATCCTATACAGTGGGACTAATAAAACTAGATGAGTTTTGCAGATATTCAAAAAACCATTCGATAATAAAAGCAAACTCAGGGATCAGCAGAGAGGTTTTCCACCAATCCGTAGAAGGTGCTGGCGTAAATGCGTCCAAAAAAAACAGCACGGCACTGCAAATCAGCACGCCTCTTAACATTCCGAAAACCAGACCCAGCGCACGATCTGTGCCGCTTAATCCGGTAAATATCACTAATCTGGAAATTAGATAATTAAGTAATCCGCCTAACAACAGCGTAGATACAAACAAAATCGCTATTGCTACCGCATTTTTTAATATTTGGTCCTGAAACCAGGTGAGATAGACAGCCAAATCGGCATAGAAAAAACTGGCCAACATAAACGCCGTGAACCAGATGGCAAGGGAGATAGCTTCTTTCAGAAAGCCTCTGACAAGGCTTATTACCGTCGATAAAACCAGTACGGCAAGAATAGTGAAATCAATCCAATTCATTATTTTCTTTATTTAGCATAGGGACGGCGCAATCTTAAGATCGGCGCGCATTTTACCAAAGCCACAGACCGATGTCTTGTTTTAATCAACGCTAAAAGGGGTCAGTTTACCCTGTAAACCCGTCACTTCTTTTAAATGTGGGATTGCTGTTTTTAATTTGCCATCATCCAGATCAGGACCGACAAATACTTTAGTCAAGGTCCCCGAGCTGGTTTGAATCGGTCGGGTAAAGGCCCGGTAACCCGCCTGTTCCAGTTTGCGCAACAGATCTTTGACGTTCTTACTGTGTTTAAAACTGCCCAACTGAACCACCCATCCGGATTGTATTTGTTCCTGTTTTGGCTCCATGACCGGTGCGTCAGACTGTGACGGGCTTTGTTGCGCCACGCGTGTATCTGCCTCGCTGACGGCGTTGCCAGGCATCTCTTCCGTAGTATCAACAGGTTCGTCAAGCGGCTGTTCATCCACGATAACCACTTCCCGGGTTACCGCGTCCTGTACTTTTTTAAACGGAAATTCATCGGGAGAAGTCACGTTTTTCATCGGCGGTCGCTTGGGAATCGCTTCAAATCGGTCCTGACTGTGGCGCTTTTCCCCGTCCAGGACTTCAGGTAAAAAAATCACAGCCAGCGCCACTATGATGATGGTCCCTACCAATCGGTTTTGAAATGCTGTAGCCAAAATATGCTTCCTGTTTCCTGAATATCGAACTGCGTTTATGGGGTTAATGCTTGTTTAATGGCTGACACAGTATAAAACGATCCAAAGCCAATAATAAGGTCTTCAGTGTCGCTGGCAGATTCTAACGCTTGTTGACAGGCCTGTTCAACCGATTCGCAAACAAAGGAAGGCTGATTCGATTTTGCCAGTACCGATTGCAACACTTCGGGTTTAGCACTGCGCGGGCTATCCAGGGGCGCAACATACCAGGTTGCCGGCAAATCCCGAAATACCTCAAGGCTGGCCTGTGAGTCTTTATCAGACAGCATACCCAAAATAAAAATCAGACGACGATAAGATAGCAACTCAATTCGCGAACGCAGGTAACCGGTTGCCTGCGGGTTATGGGCTACATCCAGGATAATTCGGTGAGAATGGGCCAGAGGTTCCATGCGACCGGGTAAAGTGGCGGTGGCGATTAATTCTCTGATTTGATGGTCGGTTAAAGTCCATTCCAACAGCCTCGCCGTAAATAATGCAGTTGCGGCATTTTGCGTTGGTAATTGCCCTACCGGCAAGTCCGTAAGGCGAAATGTCTGTCCGTTGCAGCTGCCGTGCAAGGTCCATCCCTGCTCGTGGTGTTCTATCTGAAAATCCTGATTGCGAAACCAGGCTTTGGCAGCAATCTGCTGCGCGTGGTTGCGCAGAGAATCAGGCGGGTCCAGTTCTCCCACCACGCAGGGTTTGTGCGGACGCATGATACCCGCCTTTTCAAACCCAATTTGCTCACGGGTATCACCCAACCATGCCTGATGATCCAGATCGATGGTAGTAATGACAGACACATCAGGTTCAACAATATTAACGGCGTCCAAACGGCCACCTAAGCCCACTTCAAGAATTATGACATCAGGCCGGCGTTCTGCCATTAACTGCAGCGCTGCCAGTGTGCCAAACTCAAAATAGGTCAGTGATGTGTCTTTTCGCGCGGTTTCAACCTGGGCAAAAGCTGCGCAATGTTGTTGTTCCGTCAACAGCGCCTGATTGAAGCGAACCCGTTCCCGATAATCCGTTATGTGCGGGGAACTGTATACTGCCGTTGTTAATCCGATACGCTGCGCCATCAGCTCCAGATAGCGGCAGGTAGATCCTTTACCGTTGGTGCCGCCAACCAGAATCACCCTGGCAAAATCAAAGTTGATATTGAGCCGCTCATAAACCGCAGCAACCCGCTCTAATCCCATGTCGATTTGAGCAGGATGTATTTTTTCCAGATAACTCAACCACCCTGCCAAATTTGCAGGGTGCTGATGATGTTCATTCAAGGCTGGCTACGCTTGTTTTACGGCATCAGCGCTGTGATGCATTTTATCTAATAAACTGTAGAGTTTTTGACGCATATGACGACGATCGACAATCATATCGACTGCGCCTTTCTCCAACAGGAACTCGCTGCGTTGGAAGCCATCGGGTAAGGTTTCCCGCACGGTTTGTTCGATTACTCTGGGGCCGGCAAAACCGATAAGAGCACCCGGCTCGGCCACATTTACGTCACCCAACATAGCCAGGCTGGCAGACACTCCGCCCATGGTTGGGTCGGTTAGTATCGAAATGTAGGGTAAGCCTTTTTCACTCATTTTCGCCAATGCGGCACTGGTTTTCGCCATTTGCATCAGAGATAACAGCGCTTCCTGCATACGGGCGCCGCCACTGGCAGAAAAGCAAACAAAAGGGGTATTGTTCGCTAATGCCGCTTCAACACCTTTGACAAATCGAGCACCCACTACAGACGCCATGGACCCGCCCATAAAACTGAATTCAAACGCGGCAGCAACAATTGGCTTGCCGTGCAGTTTGCCCTTCATTACAACCAGTGCATCTTTTTCGTTTGATGCTTTTTGAGCACTGGCGATGCGATCTTTGTAGCGCTTGGAATCTTTAAACTTGAGAATATCCTGGGGCTCCAGCTCAGAGCCCAACTCTGTGCGCTCTCCCTGATCGAGGAAATGATTCAGACGCGCTCTGGCGCTGATGCGCATGTGATTGTCACACTTGGGGCAAACTTCCAGCTGTTTTTCTAATTCAACTTTGTAGAGTACGGCGTTACATTTTCCGCACTTGGTCCAAATACCTTCCGGTACATTACTTTTTACAGCTGATTGGGTTTTTGGCAGTATCTTTTGGATCCAGCTCATTGAATTTGGTTCTCTCACTTTTAATTAGCAAGATAAAAGCAAATCACCGCAATATTGCAGAAATTCAACTCATTTTATTGCTAAATGATGCTGCTTTTATCATTAATAGGGTTTCTAAATTAAGCGTTCTGCAACGTATTTTGCCACATTCTAACAGTAATAAAATAACTATGTGGTCTAAGATGTTAACTAAATTTGTCGAACGTCGCTAAAAACCAGCGGATTACCACAGGGTATCTGATAAAAACAGAGGGCCTAATGGCTTTTGAGGTAGAGCAAATTCAGCCGGGTAATCGACACTTACCAGGTACAAACCATTGGGCTTTGCCGTCGCGGCCGCCTGAGTTCTGTCTTTACTGGTCAGCAGTTCGGCTATCCAGTCTTCAGACTGCTCACCACAACCAACCGCCATTAAACTCCCTGCAATATTGCGCACCATATGATGCACAAAAGCATTGGCTTTGATATCAATAACCACATAGTCGCCTTGGCGTAGAACCTGTATGTGATGCAAATTGCGAAACGGAGTACGAGACTGACAAAGCGCCGCCCGAAACGCAGAAAAGTCCTGCTCACCCAGTAAGCACTGTGCAGCGCGGTGCATTTTTTCAGCATCAAGAGGATGATAGAAATGTGTCACACCCTCAAGAAAAATCCCGGTTCTCAGGCGCACATTGTGAATAACATAACGGTAACGTCTGGCCGTAGCTGAAAAGCGCGCGTGAAAGTCATCCGGAACCGGCTTAGCCCATTTAACTGCTATGGTATCGGGTAAGTTTGCATTGCTGCCCATAGTCCAGGCTTTGTCAGGTCTTTGTACATCCGTTTCAAAATGAACAATCTGATTTGTGGCATGCACTCCGGCATCGGTACGCCCGGCACAAACGACATCAATTTTCTGCTGCGCGATGACTTCAAGGGCCGCTTCCAGTTTTTGCTGAACGCTAGCCACTTCACGTTGTCTTTGCCAGCCAAAATAAGCTGCGCCGTTATATTCTATACCTAATGCTATTCGTGCCATGACGTTACTGAAATGATAAAAAGCGCAGCATGTTAAAAGAATATCGAGTCAGTTTCAAAGCTATCGCTTCAATCTTGCCAATATTTCACTGGCTTCCTGCTTTTGTTCTTCCGACCCGGTTTCGATGACTTCATTTAACAAAGACTCGGCTGACTCCGCATCGTCAATCTCCAGATAGGCATGGGCAAGATCCAGTTTGGCATTGATCCCCTGGTCCTTGTCTACGTCGATCATATCATCGTCAGCAGCGACACCCGTAAACTCTTCCAGGTTAACATCAATGTTGAGATCGCGCTCAGACAAAGGCACTTCGTCATCTTCGAGACTCTCTTCCAGTAACCTTTCTACATCCAGAAATTCATCACTTAAATCATCCTGGTCCTGGATAGCCAGTTCCGTTTCAGGTTCTGCATAATCTGCAGGCTCGTCATCCTCGTCGGACAACAGCGCCTCCAGATCAATATCAGGGTTTTCCGGAAAATCCGGTGCTTTAGTTTCAGACGTCGTGTCTTCACCATCCTGGGCATCATCATTTTCCAGAGCGTCGTCAATACTGCCCAGGATATCTTCAAAACTGGCATTTTCCAGCTCTTCCAATGCTGACTCATCGTCGTCTGACAGTAATTCACCGTCATCAACATCGGTTAATGCTTCTGCCAGTTGTTCAAAGTCATCATCGTTTACATCAAATTCCGAGGCGTCATCGTCAGAGGTGTCATCAGGCAAAGTCTCATCTTCAATATCCGCTTCCAACTCGGGGGCTGAATCCTCAGTGCCAAAAGCAGGAATATCTTCCAGATCATCGGCAGTATCGGCACCTATCTCATCACTTTGCTCAGCGTCAGTCTGGTCAGGCGTTTTTTCATTTGCCCAATCTTCCAGACTTACCGAGTCTTCCGACGACTCACTTTCGTCGTCATCTTCACCCAACCATTCGCCCAATCCGGGTAAATCATCTAAATCATCCTCGGCAAAATCCGCCTCATCACCCTGTTCTAAAAAGGCCGCTTCGAGATCATCATCGGTTAGTGAATCATCATCGCTATCCGCCAGAGTCTCTTCGCTGCTATTCTGATCACTAACAGACTCTGAATCCGTATCTTCTTGCGGCTCTGCGCTTTCATCGCCAAGTTTTAGATCGGTGGCAGAAACATCTTTGCGAGTATCATCCTGCTCGTCAAAATCAACACTGGTATCCGTATATCCATAGATTTCGTCCAGATCTTCGATGTCATTTTCTGGATCGGCACGCACCTCTGCGCCTTCGGAAAATTCAGCAAGGGCCTCATCAAACTCGTCGGGCTCCTCTGCATCTGATAATTCGCCGGATTCAATAGCGTCTTGCTCGAGCATGTCATCCAGATCGTCGCTTAGTTCCAGCTCGGTATCTGCCGTTGCAACACTTTCCCTTTCTGGCTCTTCACTCGCTGTTTCAGGCTCTGCATTTATCTGGTCAGGCTCTGGCAGTACCTCTGAGTCTATAGCATCTAATAACGCGGCATCTTCTTCTGCTATCGCCTGCTCAATCTCCTCAGATACGCCCTCCTGAAGTTCATCAGCAGTATCGTCAGGTGAGGGGCTTTCCGATGGTTCTTCATCAAACAACAATTCCGGCGCCAGCGCGGCTTCCGGGTCATCACTATCAAACTGTGGTGCATCTTCGTCAATGAATTCCTCAGTTGTGAGGTCGGTGTCAGATTCGCTGTCTACAGTTTTTGCCGCAGTCTCTTCCGGCAAAGGTTCTTCCGGCAAGGGTTCATCCAGTAAAGATTCTTCCAGCGCATCATCAGTTTGCTCGTCTTCATCTAACAGGAACTCAGGTTCTTCGTCCAGTTCTGTATTTTCGGCTTCGGGAAGTGTCTCTTCCGGAATAACCTCTTCAACAGCAGGCTCGTCTTCTGCCAATGGCTCTGACAACAGTGCTTCATCAGCCTCTGAATCGCTGTCTACAATTTCTGCCAGTGCCTCTTCTGGTGAGGGTTCTTCCGGCAAGGCTTCGTCCAGTAAAGATTCTTCCAGGGCATCATCAGTTTGCTCGTCTTCATCTAACAGGAGTTCAGGTTCATCCTCCTGTTCTGTATCTTCGGCTTTGGAAAGTGTCTCTTCCGGAATAACCTCTTCAACAGCAGGCTCGTCTTCTGCCAATGGCTCTGCCAACAGTGCTTCATCAGGCAGTTCATCAGCCTCTGTTTCGCTGTCTATAGTTTCTGCCAGTGTCTCTTCTGGTGAGGGTTCTTCCGGCAAGGCTTCATCCAGTAAAGATTCTTCCAGCGCTTCATCAGTTTGCTCGTCTTCATCTAACAGGAACTCAGGTTCTTCGTCTTGTTCTATATCTTCGGCTTCGGAAAGTGTCTCTTCCGCAATAACCTCTTCAACCGCAGGCTCGTCTTCTGCCAATGGCTCTGCCAACAGTGCTTCATCAGGCAGTTGATCAGCCTCTGTTTCGCTGTCTACAGTTTTTGCCAATGTCTCTTCTGGTGAGGGTTCTTCTGGTGAGGATTCTTCCAGAGAGGCTTCATCCAGTAAAGATTCTTCCAGCGCATCATCAGTTTGCTCGTCGTCATCTAACAGGAACTCAGGTTCATCTTCCTGTTCTGTATCTTCGGCTTCGGGAAGTGTCTCTTCAGAAAGCGCCTCTTCCGGAATAGCCACCTCAGAATCCGGAGCGTCTTCTGTCAAGACTTCTGGCAGGGTGTCTTCATCAATTAATTCGGCCGCGGTTGCATCTGATTCTGATTCAATATCTACAGCTTCTGCTACATCGTCTGTTTGCTCATCAACAAACGTTGGCTGATCATCCTCAACAAGTTCCGGTTCCAGCAGATCATCTGCGGCAAATTCATTGGGAAACTCACCCATGGTGTCGTCCGTTGCCAATTCAGGTGCATCGGTGCTTTCTTTTGGCTTTGCGGTACTGAAGGCGTCTTCATTCAGCTCGGGGATATCATCCAGGGAAAGGTCATCAGAATCAGGGTCTGATATGGCCTGCGACTCAGTATCCTGTTCTTTTACTGAACCAAAATCTTCGGATGAGATATCTGGAATATCTTCTAAAGATAGCTCTCCGCTAAACAGGTTTTTAGTATCGGTGCTTTCAACATTGTCGGGTTCGTCGTCATCGCTGCCTAAGGCATCCAATAACTGATGGTAATCATCTTCGGAAAGTTCGTTGATAGCATAGTCTTCTGCTTCTGCTTCTGCTTCTGCTTCTGCTTCTGCTTCTGCTTCTGCTTCTGCTTCTGCTTCTGCTTCTGCAGTGTCTAACTCGTCGTTCGTCTCTTCAAGACCTGATGACGGCTGCGCAGCAATATTATCTTCATCAGATGCACTCTCTTCTGGATCAATAACATCTTCCGGATCAATAACATCTTCCGGTTCATTTACGTCTTCCGGTTCAATGACATCACCCGGGACCTCTTCAGCGAATTGATCACTGTTTTCTATGAGGGACTCGGGGTCTTGTGTGGCTTTAACATCGGACTCGTCTGCCATTAAATCATCGGCAGATAGATCACTGTCGAGGTCCAGTGTTTCTGTCTCATCCAACAGCGCATCATCAACGGTTGGCTCTGCAGAACTCGCCTCTTCCATAAGTTCATCGGCTACAAATTCATCGCTGGGTTCATCCTGAGGAGCACTGGCATTTTCGTCACTGTCTTGTGACTCATCGACTCCCAGTTCTTCAAGCAGCTCATCGCTGAGTTCATCCTCAGGAGCACTGGCATTTTCGTCACTGTCTTGTGGCTCATCAACACCCAGTTCTTCAAGCAG
>NZ_JBVTQY010000060.1:0-18903 GCF_055755215.1 Planctobacterium sp. R6 | reverse complement strand
ACTCAAACCTGTCATCCACCCCCTGTCTAACAATACGAAAAACTGAGGCGACAACTATCCTGACACAGGGGGACACCGAAGCTAAAGCTGGTGCTTTCTTCTGGTTGTAGTTCTGTTGCACCTTTTTGCTGTGCAATTGGATCCGAAGGCGGCAATGTTGCACGGTCAACCAATCCGGCCGGTGAGAACGCTGTTGTTACGTTACGCACGTTACTTTGACCAATTGTTGGTGCTTTAAAGCCAGTCGCCACCGCACCACGTAATGCCCAGTCATCGGTCATCTGCCAGCGAGCAGACACTTTACCTTTCGTGGTATTACCAAAGTCAGAGAAGTCTTCAAAACGGATAGCAGCGCCAACCATGAAATCTTCTGTCAGATACATTTCTGAATCCAGGTACATGGCAATACTGTTACGGCTTTCTTTACCCTGGAATCTGGCAGCCAGACCAGGGAAACCGTTGGAGCCGATACCAAAGCCCTGAGCAGCCAAAGGACCTACTTCATAAGACTTCGCATCACCGGCGATGGATTCGTATGATTCATTGCGATATTCAACACCACCGGCAAGAAACAGTGGCTCAGCCATACCAACATCAAACGATTTATTTAAGTCAATGTTGAAACTTTGCTCTGACTGAATATAACGGCCTGGGCTAAATTTGGTTGGCGTATCTGGACCCAAAGAAGGGTTAACAGTATTGCGAATAGAGAAATCAACTTCGTTCATGCCCACGTAAGCACTGATGTCATAGTTAATTTCATCGCCAAATTCACCCTTGGTACCAACGACCAAAGACGCATCCTGAATTTTACCACCAAAGCGCGGAGTGAAGCCGCCTGGGAAAAGTTCGTTAAATGCGAAACAATCAGGGTTATTGGCCACTTCGCTTTGATAACGCGGGTTATCCAAAACATTGTCACCCACTACGATATCAGTCGGACAGTTTCCTGACATATCACCTGTCAAATCAGCGACCAATAAAAGCTGTTCACCATCAGCGTTGGTGCCACCATCATATACACCGCCGCGATTATGTGGGTTACGATAATAGAAACCACCGTCCACTTCGCGCTCTGCATAGTTACCAAAGAAATAAGCTGAATCGGTATTGTTTAACTCGATACCCGCGTTAAAAATAAACTTAATATCACCACTAACTTCCGGGTTACCCCATATTTGGGCAGGGTCGGCAACATTGGTGTTACCACCAGCAATCAAGCCTGCGGCATCATCACGCTGCACACTGCGCGACGTGTCATCAGCTTCACGGTATTCATAACTCATGTTTAAGAAGCCATCTTTGGTAAATGGCAGGCCTACGTTACCGGAGATCATCATCATGTCTCCGTCGCCTTCATAATAAGAGCCATAACGCGCCTCAAGGCTACCGCCTTCGGAGTCTTCTTTCAGTGCGAAGTTGATAACACCCGCGATAGCATCAGAACCATATTGTGCTGCCGCACCATCACGCAATACTTCCACCTGCTTAAGGGCAATGGAAGGGATAACGGAAATATCCGGCCCCTGAGCACCATCAGATAAGCCACCACCCAGGAAGGTGATAACCGAAGAACGGTGACGACGCTTACCGTTTAACAAAACCAGGGTATGGTCAGAAGCCATACCACGTAAGTTGGCAGGACGAACCAGGGTTGACGCATCGTTAATAGGCTGTTCATTAACGTTGAAAGAAGGTACTGCCGCCTGCATCATGGAAACCATGTCTGTGGAGCCCTGATTACGGAATTCTTCTTCTGAAATAATATCTACGGGTACGGCTGACTCACCCACTGAGCGCGGTGCTGAACGTGTACCAACAACGGCGATCTTCTCAACGCTGGCGTCTGCGTTTTCACCTGATTCTTGAGCCATAACTGCAGGTACTGCAGTGATTGACGCTGCCAATGAAGACATTGTCACAAAACGAATGCATTTGCTTAGTTTTGATAGTTGACTGTTCATAGCTGTGTTCCAATTTATTCTAAGTGTTTAAGCTCTATGACAGAGCCATTGTGTATGTGATTTTTGTGGATTTATTTTCCTGCGCACAGGGGGAAACCCCATCCGCGCTATTTATTTATAGACAGATAAAAGGCGGAAAACAAACACTTTTTAGCAATTAAAAAAATATATTTTTTTTGATAGAGGATTTTGATTTTTGAGCTGTCTGTACCTTATGGAACACGCTAAAAACACACTTAAACACGCTTGTTATAAGGGATCAGGGATGATCCCGAACTTCTGACTATGAAGCAATACTAACACAGAAAAAGAAAAATCAATTGCGCTTAGGATACGCCTGGTAACATTTTTCGTATAACCGCAACAATTAAAAGTATGCGGCTTTTATCACCTGTTTATCAGAAAAAAATGCGCATTAATGGCAAAAACGGTTATTCAGGTATTAATCTGTGTCTTGCAATGGCCATAGTACGATATAGTCTTCGTACTTTTTTGCATCCACCTGATGTTCAAACACCGTCTTACCCCGCACCGACATTCCGGCCTTGTGCATCGCGGTTTTCTTATTGCGATTTAACAGAGGATGCCAGGCTGGTAAGCCACGGCCTTCATGCAGGCGTCGATAACTGCAACTGGTGGGCATATAAAAAATATCGCGCAAATTATCTTTCGTAAGTTGCACGCAATCAGGCACCAGTTCTGTTCTGTTATCGTACTGCGTACAGGAACAGGTTTTGGTATTGAGGTAATCGCAGACAATATTGGTAAATTCAACCGTCTCACCCTCTTCCAGCACATCCGTGGTTTCCGGGGTTTCAACGGCGTCATCATCAATAAACTTGTGCAGACAACATTTGCCACATCCGTCACAGAGAGATTCCCATTCCTGACGGGTCATTTCTGATAATGATTTCTCTTCCCAAAAGGCCGGCATTTTACAGTGTACTCCCCTGCTTCACTGTGGCTTCACAGGTTAACATGTTGTGCAAAGAAGCTTTAATCTGGTCACCAGACACCAGTGGACCAACCCCTTTAGGCGTGCCGGTTAGCACAATGTCACCGGGAAAAAGCGTAAAGGTTTGTGAAACATGGGCCAGCAATTCTGGCCACTGCCACAACATATTGGATGAATCTCCCTGCTGGCGACAATGTCCATTTACTTCAAGTTGGAACTGAAAAGCCGCGTTTAATGTATCCGCAGACACAGACATGAATTCGCTCACAGGACAACTGCCATCGAATGCTTTTGCTCTTTCCCACGGATGACCATTGGCTTTGAGTTCGCTTTGTTTATCTCGTAACGTTAAATCCAGTGCCAGGCCCACGCCTGCAATGGCGTTATATACTTGCGAAATATCTGCATTGCGCAACGGTTTTCCCAACAGAAAGGCCAATTCAAGTTCGTTGTGACATTCACCAGTTACCGGAATGTGAATGACATCGTGAAATGGCGTCAGACTATTATTTGCTTTGATGAACAATAATGGCTCTTTTGGTACCGCATTGCTTAGTTCAGCGATGTGATCGGCATAGTTGCGCCCTACACACACCACTTTTCCTGGTTGTAAAAGACAGGGTTTACCGTCTGTAAAACGATGTTGGTATTGGGTCACTGTCTCCATAGTCTCATCGTCCCAGCTTTATTCGATCTGCCAGGTGGCCGACAGAGGCACCAAAATACGTCGAGCGGTTCCAACCCATCAGTGTATGAAAGTTCTCATACACCAGATAGATGCGTCCTTTTTCATCATCCGGCATAATCAACGATGCCATCAGTTCCCTTTCAGGTAAATCCCGTCCGTCCATGCGTCTGACCCCAAGGGTCTGCCACTCACGTAAGGGTTTCATTTTGTCTCGTTTCAGCCCCGTTAATTTGTAATTAAATCCAGCGGGTAATTTAACCTGACGCCCCCAGGTACTGGTATTATCCCAACCTTCAGTGGCCAAAAAATTAGCGATAGACGCAAACACATCCTGGGTGTTGTTCCAGATATCTTTCTTACCATCACCATCAAAATCCTGAGCATAATTTAAAAATGATGTAGGCATAAACTGACTCTGTCCCATCGCTCCGGCCCATGAGCCTTTAAAATCAGCTTTTTGGATATGACCTTCATGTAGGATGGTCAGCGCCGCATATAACTGCTTTCTGAAAAGGGCCTCACGGCGGCCTTCATAGGCCAGCGTCGCTAAAGCGGACAATACCGGATATCCACCAGTTAATTTACCAAAGTTGCTCTCTACTCCCCAAAGCGCCACAATAAAGCGCGACTGCACACCGTATTTTTCACTGACCTGTGCCAATAATTCCTCGTGTGTCTGGTGTAACTCAATCGCTTTGTTAACCTTCCAGGCTGGTAATCTTTTCGGTAAATAGGTATCCAGGGTTTGTTTAAATTCCGGCTGATTTTTATCCGATGATACAGCCCGTTGATAAAACTGAATATCGTCGAAGCTGGCATCTAAAAATGAACGGCTAAAGCCTCTTTCCATAGCCTCTGCTTTAAAATCCGATATGTACTGCTCAAAACTGACTTTGCCATCGCTGTTTTGCGCAAATACGGTTGGTTGTACCAACAATGACAGTGCCAGAAGTATTGACTGCAATGAAAGCAAAGTGGACGCCCTAATCATCCTGCTCACCTTTGACCATAGCTTTGTGTTGCACCAGGAGGCTTTCTGTTTTTGGTGGTAATTGCAAATAATAACCACTTTCTGTCAGTGCTTCGGAAACCTTGTCGTTACTGGTTCGAATCAAACTCTTTGATCCGGCAAGATTAAATAACATGACAAACTGCGGCTTTCCAAAAGTGTCCATTAATGGCTCCGGAACCCGACTAAAATCGTCACGCTTTTCAACATACAGATAAGTTTCTGTTTTCTTACTACTTTTATAAATGGCACAAAGCATACTGTGTTATTTCTGACTTCAATGAATAATTAATGATACTGGCTTAATACTTCTGCTAACAAATAGTGTCGCCATCCAAGACATAGATCAGGCTTAATGTCCTGGAGCTTGCACTCTTCGACATCAAACCACAACCATTTCAAAAACTGATTAATTTGCTTTTTAGAGGCTAAAACTTCGAGCGGAATATTTTGTTCTTCCGCCACATCAATGCAGGCACTGCGAATACTTTGACAAATCTTCTTGTAAGCTTTGATATCCACCAGGCGACGAATTTTTTCCGGGCGATTTTCTTCGTTGATCTGTGATGCAGTTAATATCAGGGATAATATCTCCTCCCCGTACAAACGCATCTCTTTTCCGGTAAGTACATTCAATGCGGCCAGTCGCGCAATAGATTTAGGTGCGCGTCGGGCAATTTCCAGCATTGCCGCTTCTTTTATCACAAAATTTGCCGCCAGATCTTGCTCCACGGCTTTATTATAGCGCCAGCCTGCAAGTTCCTGCAAAACGGCCAACTCCCCGGCATTTAATTGCCAGGCGTTTTTCACCAACAGATACCGGTATTGCGCTGCCAAATTAGCGGATTTTTTCAGGCTCAGTGTTGCCATTTCCTGCAGGACCCAATCAAAACGACCTAAGGCGTCGATTTTCGATTTTAACATTGGGTAAACCTGATGCAGATATAACACGTCATTGGCTGCGTACTGCAATTGTGTATCACTTAAAGGACGACGCAACCAGTCAGTTCTGGACTCGCCTTTATCCACTTCAATCCCAAGCAGGTCCTGAATGAGTTTGGCGTAGCCCAGGGTATTGCCCAACCCCGCCAGACAGGCGGCAAACTGAGTATCAAATATCGGTGCTGGATAAACTCCCAACAACCGGGAAAATACCTCTAAATCTTCTGAACAAGAATGCAGTACTTTGACAATATCAGGTGCCACCAGAATGTCTTTTAGTGGTTGCCAGTCGGAAATAGTAAGCGGGTCCACCAACACAATGCGCTTGCCATTATTGATTTGGATTAAGCCACATTGCGGGTACCAGGTACGGGTTCGTACAAATTCGGTATCAAGGGAGATAAACTCTGCCCCTTTAGATTGCTGACAGTATCCTGCCAGGCTTCCGTTGTCGTTGATTATTTGGAATTCCATAAGTATCAAATGTTGGGGTAAAAAAAACCGGCTGGCGCCGGTTATTTTTATTAATCTCTGAGTTGCCTGCGCAGTATCTTACCAACATTTGATTTAGGAAGCTCGTCTCTAAACTCAACAATTTTTGGCACCTTATAACCTGTCAGGTGAGATTTACAATGCGCGATGATATCCTTATCAGTGAGCGCCTCGTCTTTTTTCACGATAAACAGTTTTACAATTTCACCGGAAACCTCATGTGGGACGCCGATTGCAGCCGCTTCCAGAACGCCCGGATGCATCGTTGTCACATCTTCGACTTCGTTGGGGAAGACGTTAAACCCGGATACCAGAATCATGTCTTTTTTGCGATCGACAATATAGAAATAACCGTCTTCGTCACACTTAGCGATATCTCCGGTGGCTAACCAACCATCTTTGATGATTTCGTCAGTAGCTTCCGGACGATTCAGGTAGCCTTTCATTACCTGTGGCCCACGCACATACATTTCACCGGCTTCCCCCATCGGCACTTCATTGCCCTGTTCATCCAACAAACGGATATCCGTTGAAGGCACAGGCATGCCGATCGACCCTTTATATCGTTCCAGCTGTGGCGGATTTACGGTAACCACCGGGCTACATTCAGTTAAGCCATAACCTTCCAGTAAGACGGTACCGGTTACATCATGCCAGCGCTCAGCCACAGAGCTTTGCACCGCCATACCGCCGCCTAAACCAAATTTAAAGCGGGAAAAGTCCAGTTCGCTGAATCCGGGCGTGTTTAGCAAACCGTTAAACAAGGTGTTTACCCCGGTAATAATGGAAAAGTCATATTTACTCAGTTCATTGACAAATCCCGGCATGTCACGCGGATTTGTGATCAACAGATTTGGACAACCAAACTTCATAAAGGTCAGGCAGTTACCTTGTAACGCGAAAATGTGGTATAGCGGCAATGCGGTCACCACAATTTCCTCTCCCGGGGTAATGACGGGTTCGAGTATTCCGGATACCTGCTCCAGGTTGGCCACCATGTTGCGATGGGTCAGCATCCCCCCTTTAGATACCCCGGTCGTGCCGCCGGTATACTGCAAAAAGGCAATATCATCATTACTGATCTCAGGTTTGTTAAATGGCAGATTCTTGCCCCGGCTCAACGCATCCAAAAACGGCACAGCACCTGGCAAGCTGAAATCGGGGATCATCTTCTTAACGTGTTTCAGTACCGCATTGACAATCCAACGTTTAGGGATGGGTAACATGTCTCCAATTTTCGTCAGCATCGTGAGTTTAACGGGAGTTTTATCGATAATCGCTGACAGGGTATTGGCAAAATTCTCAACGATGACAATGGCTTTTGCCTCAGAATCGTTGAGTTGATGTTGCAACTCGCGTTCGGTATACATCGGATTGACATTCACCACCGACATACCGGCTCTGAGTATGCCGAAAATACAAATCGGGTATTGGATCAGGTTGGGCATCATCACCGCTACCGCGTCACCTTTTTTAAGGCCCTGCCCTTGTAAATATGCGGCGAACTGTTTTGAATACTCGTCCAGCTCCCGAAACGTTATCTTGTGCCCCATGTTAATGTAGGCATCTTTATCGGCATACTTAGCAACGGACTGTTCGTAGATATCAACTAATGAAGTGTATTTATCTGGGTCCACTTCGGGTTGTACGCTCTCGTGGTAATTCTGCAACCAAATCTTTTCCACTGTATTGGCTCCTGAGGGTGCTGGGGTCTGAATGTATTTATTGTTAGTGTTAACTCTGTTGTCACGCAAAACTAATAATTAGTCCTCGGACCAGAGCAATTGTTTAATACTAGCCAAACCTTTTGCAAAGTTAAACTTTTAATCACATCTCGTTAACAATAGTGATGAAACTTCATCATTCAGGAAAAAAATGTGCTTATTTTTTCTGCAACCGGTCTTGGGTTATCCATATGCAGATGATGCCCTCCCGGGTAGGTTTCCAGTTCGAGCTGCGCTGCCTGCGCTTTTCGTTTGTCAACGTTTACCTTGAGTTTCTCAAACCCCTCCGACCCCAACAGAGTTAGCCATGGACAACTGACATTGGCAATAAAAGCGTTTGCCTGAGCTTCGGTCAGTCGCAGAGAAGATATCGTTCTTAGCCTGGGATCTGTTCGCCAACGCAGTCCATCAGGTGTTTGCATCAGGTTGCGCTCCATAAGCAGCTGAGCAGAAGCCTTGTTCATATCGCCAGCCATTAACCTTGCTTTAACGGCAGTTTCCAGAGAGTCGGGATGGCGAGGTGCTTTTTGCTGCATCGCCAAGCGACTTTCAATGGACTTTTTAAGTTGTTCCGGACTGGTATCTGCTGCCATTGTCAGGGGACCAAAAGATTCTATTACGGCAAGCCGTTCAACATTTTCCGGGAAACAACTGGCGTAAACAGAAGCAACAATACCTCCCATCGAATGCCCAAGGAGCAAGACCTTGTTCAGCTTGAGATACGTCACCAGTTCGTGCAAGTCCTGAACATTGTCCATAAGATGATAGTGGGCTCCGGGAACTCTGTGATCACTTTTGCCATGTCCGGCAAAATCTACAGCAAGAATGTGGTAATCGGATAAGCACGCCGCAAGTGGGATAAAACTGGCGGCATTGTCTAACCAACCATGCAATGCCAGAATCGTGGGTTGGTTACTGTCACCAAATTCAAGACCACGTAAGGTGATATTGGCAAGCGGAATCTCGATGTCTTTCATAAATACTACAAAGCGGCAATAATTTGCCGCTTTTTATCATTTTTTGCAGGGTAACAACAAGTCTTACGGCTCTCGATTGCCTCTTTGCTTATGCCAGTCATTTCCTCTGTCGTTACTGCGATTATTAGAGTGATTGCCGTTAATCGCACCGCTGTCACCCTGGTTTCCGCCATTGTTGTGGTGTTGATGTTTTCGCACTACAACGTGCCTTTGATAAAATGGCCAGTGGTTCCATCCGTAAATGCCACGGTAGCCGTAAGGATAGCCATAGCGGAAATGAGGCCAGACCGAAATGGTTTCGATTTCAATACGATCAATATCTTCCCACAGGTAATAGCCGGTTGCTTCCAGCGTAGGGTACTGATACACGTGCTCACCAACAAGACCTTCTTCAATGCCTTTAATCTTGCCGGCGAACGTTACGCTGCGTCCCTTTTTATAGACCATAGGATCTAAAAAGCCTTTAACATAAACGCGAAAGCGACCAATACTTTCCTTGCCCACAATCGGACGGCCGTAGCCTCTTAGCGGGTAAAATACCAGGTCTAACTGGGTTTTATCTTGCTTGTTCTCGATATTCGCAATGACCCCACCCCAACGTGCCATTTTGTCCTTTTGCACATCAGGTTCGGCGGCCGCCTGCTGATATGGGACCAACGGCGTATCTTCCGGCAATTGCACACTCTCGGGCACAGAAGCGCACCCTGCCATTAGCAACATCACGATTAGAGGTAACAGGTTTCGTTTGATTAAACTGCAATTCATGAGACTGCCCTCACTTTTCCTTTATGCAAAAATGCGTTTCTATCAGTGTATAAGTATAGCCAGGGAAAGTGAATATCTACTGAATTAAGCATGAGGCTCTGTGCACTGAAAGCAGCAAAACAGGCTAAGCGTATGTGTCTACGCCCATCATTTGTTTGATTTCCTCGCGGCGATAATCTAACGCCAGACTTTGATAGGCATCGACACCACTGCGTTTGCCAGACCCGGTGTAAGCGCCTTCCTGTTGTTCACGGTATTTATCCGCTTCGGCGTAAGAGTCTGAATTGCCGCGCTTTACGACCGTTTCGTATTGGAACGGCTGTTGTCCCGGAGCACTATCATCCTGGCGAGACTTAAGCGCAGCTGCCTGTTGCCCGGTCTCATTGACAGGCGGACTGATAATTAAAGTTCCCGGTCGGGTTAATACGGTAGATTCAAAGTTCACTGAACACTTCCAAACAGATTACATCTTCTGTATCGGGTCAATTTTGCAAATATTAAGCAAATATTTCGCCAAAATTAAATTTTTCAAGTACTTATCGTCCCGGCAGCTTTTTCCAGGTGACTTTATCTCGCAAGTAAGTCGGCTCAATATTGGCCGGCTCATAGTGTTGACCCGCCCGCCAAAGTTGCTTTGCCATGGGTAGCATAAATTCTGCGCTGGGGTACATTACAGCTACCTCAGTAGTAGTTAACGCAGACAACGCCTCATACGCTTGCCATCCTGTACCGGCCTGAGCATAGTGATTTAATCCGGCTAATGGCCCGGCCAACAAGGCCTCAGGTGATACAACCAGTTCCTCGTTTTGTAGTTGCATTACGCCGGATTCGTCTGCCATGTAGTGGCCAAAATACACTTCCGACATTCGTGCATCAATTAAGGCAACAACCTCTGAGCACGAATTTAGCCTGGCAGCTTGTTGCGCCATCGCCTGCAAGGTGCTGACTTTCACTATCGGTAATGAGGCGCCATAAGCAAGCCCCTGTATCATACCCATGGCAATACGCACACCAGTAAAACTGCCTGGACCGGCACCCACCGCCAACGCATCCAGTTCCTGTAAGTGGATAGAGGTTTCCTCCAGCACCGACTTAACCATGGGCAGCAATTTGCGGCTGTGCTCCTGGGGACAGACTTCAAATCGGGAAACGATACCCACTTCGGTTTCAAGGGCAACAGAACAGGCTTCTGTTGCGGTATCAATTGCAAGAATGTTCAAAACTAATTCCTATAATGCCTTTAAAAAATCAAGAGCCAGTTGCAGCGAGCGCGTGCGCTTCATATCGGGCAAGCTCTTAACAAATGTTTTGCCATAATCTTTATTTACCAACCGGTCATCACAAATAACCAACACGCCCTTGTCCTGCACATCGCGGATAAGCCGCCCTGCCCCTTGTTTCAGTGAAATGACCGCCTGAGGAATTTGCATTGTAGCAAAAGGGTTCAGGCCTTTTTTGCGACAATCTTCCACCTTTGCCTGAAGCAATGGGTCGTCCGGTGATGCAAAAGGTAGCTTGTCAATCATAACACAGGTGAGTTTATCGCCCCTGACATCAACACCTTCCCAAAATGCACCGGTGCCCAACAGAACCGCGTTGTCATTCGCAATAAATTGTTCCAGTAGCTCTCGTTTACTGGTGTCGCCCTGCACCAAGATTGGATTATTAATTTTATCTTCCAACAGAGCTGCCAGTTGTCTCATCATATTGTGACTGGTAAACAACAGAAAACATCGCCCGCCACTGGCTTCAATGATCTTAAGCGCAACCTGCAACAGCGCTTTTTTGCGGTCAAAATGATTGGCTTCTGACAAATAACGCGGCACACACAGCAGCGACTGTTTTTGATAATCAAAGGGACTATCCAGAATCAGTTCTTTGGCGGGTTTTAGCCCCAGTAATTTCTTAAAATGATTAAAATTGTCACCAACGGCCAGTGTTGCGGATGTAAATACCCAGGCACTGTCACTGTTATCCAGTATCGCCCCAAACTTTCCGGCTATGCTCAGTGGCGTGGCATGCAAAATAATGTGTTTTGGTGTGGTTTCATACCACAAACTGATATTGAGTTGCTGTTCGTCCTGCATAATAGCCAGCCGGCTTCTGACTTCCACCAGGCGTTCAAACAATGCATCAAATGCTTTATCCCGGTTAAGGTGCAGCTTGCTTACCTGGTACAGCACTTCGAATGCCTCGCCGAGACGGGTCATTTGTTCAATAACCTCTTCCCGACGCAATTGCTCAAACCAATTGCCTTTTTGCGGTTGTAGCGGATACAGCAAGCGCAATTCAGCCATGCAACCGCGCAACTGCTCCGCCGCCTGCGATAGCTGGCTGGCATCTTTTAACACTGTCTTTTGCAAAGCTTCAATGTCTTTACAGATATCATGTACCTGTCGGCCAGACAGCGCCTCGCCAAAATACTCAGTGGCAATATCTGGGATCTGGTGTGCTTCGTCAAAAATGATGGCCTCTGCTTCCGGAATTAGCTCACCGAACCCGGTATCTTTTAACGCCAGATCGGCAAAGAACAAATGGTGATTAACCACAACCAACTCGGATTCCATGGCTTTTTTTCGGGCTTTCACCAAATAGCAATCTTCGTAGTCAGGACAGTCCCGTCCCAGACAATTATCTACCGTGGAGGTGACATAAGGTAAAACCCCGGAGTCTTCTTTGATGGCCGATATTTCGCCAATATCGCCAGATTCCGTGGTGACAGCCCAACTTTTAACCCGCGTCAGGTCTGCAAGTACCTCTGCACTCATCAGATTGGTGCCTCGACTGTGTTGCGCCAGCCTCGTCAAACATAAATAATTGGCCCGGCCTTTCAGCAAAGCGGTACTCTTGTGGCTTTTCAAGGCTTTTTTAATGAGCGGTAAATCCCTGAGGAAAAGTTGTTCCTGAAGGTTTTTTGTTCCGGTAGATACAATGGTCTTACGCTTACTCAATAAGGCCGGCACCAAATAGGCAAAGGTTTTCCCGGTGCCGGTTCCTGCTTCCACCACCAATTGCGACTGCGATTTTATTGACTGAGCTACAGCTTCAGCCATGCTGATTTGCGCTTCTCTTGGCTTAAAATTTTCGATACTGCTGGCCAGCTCGCCATCTGGCGCAAAAGCGCTCTTCACATCAGTCATAACATCATCTTGAACATCGAAGTTTCGGGAAAAAATGGAACAGTTTACAACGGCATGGATGCAATACCAATCAGCAATACCCAGGCGGCAAAGAACACCTTTAAGTGAGTAACTGAAAAATACAGTGCGAGATGCCGTGCCAGGGTACCACCAACAGCAGCCCCAAGTCCGGCAAAAATCACGACAGACCAATAAACCGACTGCGTATCAAATACATGGTACAGCACGCCAAACCAAACCGAAAAGGCACTTAGAATAACGGCGCAGGCAATGGCAAAAGACACATTAAAGCGACGAAAGATCAAATAAATCGCAATCAACTCCCCGACCCCCACTGACAACCAGGCGGTAATCCCGCCACCTACCACTGATATCAGCGGTAAAAGCAGATAGTCAATTCTTGTCAAATGACGGTTAAAGCGCTGTTTTTTTAGCAATGGAATTGATGCAAATATCGCGATAGCTAAAAACACGGAAAACGCCCCAAAGGTTGCATGCAAACTATTTGGCGATTCAAACCCTGTAATCTGAACAAAAACGATACCGGCAATGGAAAACGGGACTGTCCACCACAAAACCCGATGAACTGGTTGCCACTCAGGGTTGCTATTTTGGTGTTTCCTGAACCACAGATACCAGGAAATCGCACCCGCTGTCATGCCAAAACATTGGATTGCAAAACTGGTGGCAACAATGGTGATATTGTCCAATCCCAGTTGGCTGAAAAAGGGCACAAAGATAACCCCGCCTCCTGCGCCTGTAGCATTGGCAAAAACAGCCCCGGCAACCCCCAGCAAAGCAAAGCCTGCATAATCCAGAAACAGCGCCACGGGTTCATCTGACATCAGATAAAAAGCGGTGCACCAGACAGTAAATAGAGAAAGTCGCACAAAGGTTGGATTAATACTGTTCATGAATAATATGTAAGAAATAACACTCTGATTAACGCCGATGGCTGTTAAAAGCCTAAACCGGCGCTCATTATCTGCAGATTTTAAGAATATGCAAAGAAAGTTAGTTGTCCCGGTTGTAAATACTACCCGCAGCACCTACATTTTTATTTCCGATGACAGAACAAGGAGTTTCCGCCTGTGAGCGACACCCCATTTGACTTTGTAATATTTGGCGCCAGCAGCTTCGTTGGCAAAATTTTGTGTCGTTATTTAGCGGAAAACTACCAGGATTCAGATATACGTTGGGCGATTGCCGGCCGCTCCGCGCAAAAACTGGAACAGTTAAAAAGTCAGTTAGGTGACAATGCCAAGACAATTCCTACCATTTTGGCAGACGCTGCAGATGAGGCGCAACTCAGCGCTATGGTCAGTCAAACCAGGTTAGTGGTTTCAACAGTAGGGCCCTACGCGCTTTATGGCGAACCACTGGTAAAAGTGTGCAGTGAATCGGGCACTGATTATTGCGACCTCACGGGTGAAACTCAGTGGATAGCACGCATGGTTGAAAAGTATCATGAAAAAGCAAAAGCTTCAGGCGCGCGCATTGTCCACTGTTGTGGCTTTGATTCTATTCCTTCCGATATGGGGGTATTGTTCTTACAGGAAGCCGCCAAACAGCAGTTTGGTCATTACTGCTATCGGGTAAAAATGCGGGTGAAAGCCATGAAAGGTGGTTTTTCAGGTGGCACGGTCGCCAGCCTGCTCAATGTGGCCAAGGAAGCAGCCAGTGATCCGGCATTGCGACGTACCCTCACAAACCCCTATGCACTTTGCCCCGCAGATCATCCGTTTTTTGCCCGACAGGCCAGTAACAACAAAGCAAAGTACGACAGTGATTTTAAACAATGGACGGCTCCTTTTGTCATGGCGTCTATTAATACCCGAATTGTGCATCGTAGTAATGCATTACTGAACGCCCGGTACGGCAAAAACTTTCTCTATGACGAAGCGATGTTAAGCCCGTCCGCCTTTAAAGCAAAAGCCCTGACCTACGGGCTGGGCGCATTTATGGTTTCTGCAGCGATATCGCCTTTACGCGCGGCAATGGAATCCCTGTTTCTGCCTAAGCCTGGCGACGGCCCAACACCGGATGAACAGGAAAATGGCTATTTTAATATGCATTTTTTTGGTGAAACCGCCACAGGTAAGAGCATCAGATGTAAAGTTACCGGAGACAAAGATCCCGGCTACGGCTCTACCGCTAAAATGTTAGCGGAAACCGCAATTTTCTTTTCAGAACTCAATAAGGCTTCCGAAGATGCCTCAACGGGCGGATTTTGGACTCCCTCGACCCTATTCGGTATGCCATTGATTGAACGACTGAAGGAAAAAGCCGGATTGACATTTGAACAACTCAACGATTAGTGCTTGACCACCCTAACAATGTATGCCAGTTGCAGGTTTTCAGGGACGAATTGGTGATTACCTTTTGGCTGAGCTAACCTATCATTAGCAGTTTTTGAAGAGCAGCAAGTTTAGCCGTGAAAATCCTCGTAGTTGATGATGAACAACTGGCCATTGATAATTTAGTTTCGTTGCTAAAAACTCAAGCCCCGTCCAATGACATCATAACCTCAGATAACGCCAGTAGTGCGGTGGATATCTTTTTTGCAGAAAAACCGGATGTGACTTATCTGGATATTAATATGCCGAGAATCTCCGGTATAGATCTGGCTAAAATCTTCACCGGGAAATCCGTCATTGTGTTTGTAACTGCTTACAGTGAATTTGCCATTGAAGCATTCGAGCTGAGTGCCATTGATTATTTACTTAAACCAATAGACGAAAAGCGCTTTGCCGAATCTTACGACAGAGTTTGTCATCGATTACTCAGCGCTGAACCGGACAACGAGCAAGTAAAGGAGGTATTTAGTCTTGTTTCCAGGCAGCTCAACAACCCCGTCAGTGAAGTCATCCCGGTCAAAGAGGTCGGTAAAATCAGAATTATTGAGATCCGTGATATAGACTACCTGCTGGGCAGCGGTAATTACGTCGAGATCTATCTGAAAAGTGGTCAAATGGTATTGCACCGTGAAACCATGCTAAACATGGAAAACCGCTTAAGCCGACAAGATTTTATCCGTATTCATCGTTCCTCGATAGTGCGGATCAGCGCCATATCAGAATTGCTTGCCAGTACCCGAGGTGATTACACGGCAAAACTCAAGTGCGGCAGAACACTACCAGTGTCGCGACAACTGAAAAACCAGGTATTAAACTTCTTTAGTTGAATCACTATAAAATGTCAGAAACTCAAAAAATCCGTTTTCCACAACGTCTTTTTACACCTGTTCTGTGGAAACTTTGCGCTATTTATTGGCTAATTACACTCTGTGGTTATTCTCTGCGACGAGTGCGTTACCTTAATGACTGGACTTTCTCCACCTTTTGGCACTATTTTGCAGAAGGCATGCAGTGGTGGACTGGTAACTTTTTGGTGATGCCAATGCTCATTGCCTCAGCCTGTTTTATTTGGCAGCAAAAATACAGCACAGTTATCAGGCTGATTTTGGTACTGATAAGCATCTTATTGATCTTTTGTCTGCAAACCTCGATTGCAGTGCATGCCCTGTACTTTCTGAACAATTACCTACCAGGTTTGAAGCCCTTACACCTGGACACTATGGTGAGAGCATTTCAGCATTTCACCACTCACAACTGGTGGAATCTGGATTTTCAAATGTATGTGCTGTACATATTGATCGGCATCGGCTGGCAGTGGTATGAAACCGGTGTTTATGCGCAACTGCAACAGGAAAAACTCAACAGAAAGCTGGTTCAATCGGAACTCGCCACATTCAGGGCCCAGCTCAATCCACACTTTTTGTTTAATGTATTAAACAGCATCTCTGCATTAGTAAGAACAGAGCGCAAGCCGGACGCACTGAACGCCCTCAATGAACTGTCTCTGTTACTCAGGGGGATCATTGATAACAGAATGAGTAATTTCAGTACACTGGAAGCCGAATTGTCCCTGTTGGACAATTTTATCTACATGCAAAAACTGCGCTTCGGTGACAAACTGTCCTTTCACAAAGAGGTATCTAAAGACGCATTGTATAGAAGAGTGCCAGGCATGTTGTTGTTACCCCTGATAGAAAACGCGGTTGTCCACGGCTCCAAAACCCATTGCAGTATCGTACTTCAAGCCGAAGTCATCGACGAAGGTCTGTACATTCGTATTAGCAATCCGCTGGATGAAAACAGCAATAACAAAGGTTTCGGTATGGGTATTGGTAACAATAAAGCTCGCCTTACGCTAATCTATGGCGAAGAGTGCCAATTCCGACAATTTATCGAAAATCACGATTTTGTGGTTGAAATGACCTTACCAGCCATCAGTGAAGAAGAAAGGCTTTAAGCCTGTATGGCTCAAAAAACAACATATACAAGCTATTCAACAATAACACTGCTTTTATCTCATAAACCGAGTAGGTAAACTCGATGCTGAGTAAAATTCACTGTATGTTTGCAATAGCACGTAGCGGCGCAACCCAGTTTAATTTCTATGAAGACAACTACAAGAAAAAATAATGCTTACTGGAATACAAAGGAAGCTATCTTATGTTTGTTTCTTCTGTTCTATGGCGCTTGCCTTTGTTATTTAAAAATTACGGCTTTACATCATGGACTTGCCAATGCCGACCTTACTTTGTACCAGAATATATTGTGGAACACTAACCTCAACGGATTGTTTTTTTACTCTGATTTTTTGTTTTATGAATTTGGCTACCAGAGCTACCTTACCGAGCATTTTGCGCCAACTTTAGCGTTACTGGTGCCATTGTATAAGGCCTGGAGCTCTCCGTACATGTTGCTGTTGCTCCAGGGAGTTACCCCAGTATTTACGGCTTTGTTATTTTTTATTTACTCACAAAAAATCAACCTGCCTAAAACCATTGCGATACTGACAATTATTTCCTACTGTGTTCACCCAACGGTCGTTATGGCTACATTAGACATTGGAAACGGGTTCCATCACGACACATTAATTCCCCCATTACTTCTTGCTTCCCTGATTTTATTCAAAAGTCCTCGCTATTTAATGTATTACTTTATGCTTATTCTCACTTTGGGTCTGAAGGAAAACGTCCCCTTTATTGTGCTGATTGCATCAGTAATTGCATTTGTAACCACTAACGACAGGAAAAGAGCTGTTGTGACGGGCGGATTGGCCATCGCATTTATCGTCTTTGCCCTTGTCATCATTCCCGATATCTATAATGTCAAACCTCAACATGCTTCCGACATTATTGAACGAGCAATTTCACAAAAAACTTCGTTCAGCGCGATGCTATGTTCACTTTGGGCCAATAAAGAATTGTTCTGGTTTATATCAGCATTCTTGTCCCCCTTGCTTCTGCTTACCATCGTTCCGGAGCTGGTCATCTATCATTTCAGTAGCTATGAAACCTACATATTTGACTGGCACGGATTACCATCTGTCACAATCGTAGTCATTGCATCCATGTTAGGATTCACGCAATGGAAGAAAATCACAACGGGGTTAAATTCATCAGCGGCCACCAGGCTCTACACCTGGCATCTTATCGCCATTGTTTTGTTAGGCTCTTTTTATAGTCTCGCTAAATCACGAAATCTCATCTTCGAAACGACCTTGTCTGAAACTTCAAATTCCAGAGTGAATTTAGCGTACTTTCGGGAGGTTGAATATATGCTTCCTGAACAGGCAAAACTCGGCAGCCAGTATGCATATTGGCCTTATGCCGCAAACCGTAAACATTTACTGCTATCAGAGCATTCCTATCATGCTGAATATCTGTTTATCGACACTGAGTTATTACATATCGAAAATGACATGTCTTTAATTCAATTAATAATTAACTTATTAAAAGACAGCAAAATAACAACACTTGCGCATCATGACTCGCGGTTTTTCTTATTCAGGGTAGATGCCCAGTTTAATCATCAGCAACCTAAGAACTTTTTAAAACCACTGGATCAAAAACAGTTTTCAGAAGCTAAAAAAATCATTGCTACCGAAGGGTCGAATTTATATCTATTAAGAATTGCAAAAGAGTAATGCACAGGTTAGTAAGCGGTGTTTCAGCTGTTGTGTTGAGTGACCGGTACTGTGTAAGTCAATACAACCACGACTAATGGCGCTCTCGTGAGATATTTAGCGGCTCTATATCATTAACGGGAGATGTCCGCGGAATTCCTGGCCCATAGACAAAAAAACCGACTTACGTCGGTTTCAGACTGTTGAAAAAGGCCTGGACGCAGATCCAGGCCTTTGATCTAATAGGCATATAGAAATTGGAGATTTCAAT